>CANMNU010000070.1 GCA_947499175.1 Alphaproteobacteria bacterium | reverse complement strand
GAAGACCAGTTATACGGGGAGTCAGAAGAATTCTTTAAAGCTAGTTTGAAAAATTCAGCTGCCCCTTACACAATTATGATGCCCCCACCCAATGTTACTGGGTCACTACATTTGGGGCATGCACTTACTTATACTTTGCAGGATATTTTAATTCGCTTTAAGCGTGCTAGTGGTTTTAATACCCTTTGGCAGCCAGGCACTGACCATGCGGGAATTGCCACTCAAATGGTAGTTGAGCGCCAATTGGCCGAACAAGGTGAATCACGCCACGATTTAGGACGTGAAGACTTTTTAAAAAAAGTTTGGCAGTGGAAAGAGTATTCAGGTAATGCAATTGTTACGCAACAAAGGCGTTTACGTATTTCAGCTGATTGGGATAGATCACGCTTTACTATGGATGAAGGGCTCTCTCAAGCTGTCGTTGAAGTTTTTGTAAAGCTTTATAAGGAAAAACTAATTTACCGAGACAAGCGCTTGGTAAATTGGGACACTAAAATTCAAACAGCGGTTTCTGATATTGAAGTTAACACGCAAGATGAGAAAAGTCCGTTTTGGTATATTCGTTATCCACTAGCAGCTAATCAAAATGAACATATTGTTATTGCAACAACTCGTCCAGAAACTATGTTTGGTGACACAGCAGTTGCTGTTAACCCTGAAGATGAACGTTATGCACATTTAATTGGTAAAATGATTATTCAGCCAATTACTGGGCGTGAAATTCCCATTATTGCAGATAGTTATTGCGATATTGAAAAAGGGACAGGAGCTGTTAAAATTACGCCAGCTCATGATTTTAACGATTTTGAAGTAGGTAAGCGCCATAACTTGGAGTGCATTAACATTCTTGATGTAAACGGACATCTTAACGAAAATACCCCAGAACAATTTCGCACTATGTATTTTGCTAAGGCTAGGAAAGAAGTTGTTAAGCTTTTAGATGAGCAAGGATTCATTGAAAAAATTGAAGAAATTGTGCGCCCCGTTCCCTATGGTGAGCGTTCAGGCGTTGAGGTGCAACCATATTTGACTGATCAATGGTTTGTTGATGCTAAAACTTTAGCGCAACCCGCAATTGAAGCGGTTAAGTCTGAAAAAATAAAATTTGTGCCTAAACATTGGGAAAACACTTATTTTGAATGGCTTAATAACATTCAGCCATGGTGTATTTCTCGTCAAATTTGGTGGGGGCATCAAATTCCCGCATGGTTCGGGCCCAATGGAGAAATTTTTGTTGAAAAAACCGAAGAAGAAGCTTACGCGGTAGCGCGTGCCCAACTTGGTGATGATGTAGTGTTGCGCCGTGAAACAGATGTGCTTGATACTTGGTTTTCAAGTGCACTATGGCCATTTTCAACTTTGGGCTGGCCAGAAAAAACTCCTGAGCTTGATCGTTATTACCCAACTAATACATTGGTTACTGGCTTTGATATTATCTTTTTCTGGGTCGCTCGCATGATTATGATGGGCATTCATTTTATGGGTGCTATACCGTTTAAAACGGTTTACATTCATGCGCTTGTGCGTGATGAAAAAGGCCAGAAAATGTCAAAAAGTAAAGGCAATGTGATCGATCCTTTAGTGTTAATGGATAAGTATGGATCAGATGTATTGCGTTACACCCTAGCTTCAATGGCAGCACCAGGGCGTGACATTAAACTTGGTGAAAGCCGCGTTGAAGGATACCGCAATTTTTGTACCAAAATTTGGAATGCCGCTAGGTTTTTGGAAATGAATGATTGTGTTTATGACACTGAATTTAGGCCATCTGCAGATTTGCACCCAATTCACCAATGGATGCTTAACCACGTACACGATTTAAAACAAACAACAATAGCGCACATGGAAGAATACCGCTTTGACCTTACTGCCCAAGGGCTTTACCATAGCTTTTGGTATGTTTTTTGTGATCAATACTTAGAAGCACTAAAAGTACTTTTGCCAAGTGATGATGCTAAACAAGTTTCTATGCAAATTTTGTTTGAGTATTTAAGTTTGCTACACCCAATTATGCCAAGTATTACTAGTTATTTAGCAAAATACTTTGGTATGCATCAGTGCCTGACTAACTATCAATATACAGCTGCCGAGGTAAACTTTAGGCCAAATTCCACAAGTATTTTATGGAAAATTATTGATGAAGTAAGATCGCTCAAAGGTCTACTAAATATTTCTGGTGGGGCAATGCTTAAGGCTTATTTTAAGGCAGAGGCAAGCATAATTGAAGAGTTCCATCCGTTTATGGATACCTTAAAAACAATGGCAAGGTTTAGTGAAATTCAACTGTGTTACAACGAAGATTTACCAACTAATTGTTTACCATGTGTTGTGCATGGCATAACAATATATGTGGCCTTTGACACAGCTATTGATGCAACTCAAGCCAAACAATTACTTACACAAAAATATGAAACAATAGACAAGGAAGCACAGCATTTGGAAAAAAAATTGCAAAACAATGCTTACAAAAGCGCTAAACCAGAACAATGGCAAGAAGATAAGGATTTATTTGAATTAAAGCGACAGGTGATTCTAAAACTAGAAAGATTTTTGATGTTATTGGGTAGTTAATTGAAAAGTTTCAAAAAACTTTATAAAAAAGCTAGCTATATGCTTGACAGAAATCGACCATTTTATTATGTTGTTAGCATTGCCGTAAGGTGATAATCCCTCAAAGGGGGTGTAGCTCAGTTGGTTAGAGCGCCGGCCTGTCACGCCGGAGGTCGCGGGTTCGAGTCCCGTCACTCCCGCCACTTCTACTTTTTTTACTAGATAACGTTTGACTAAAGTTAGAAACAAAAAATCTATGTGAATGAAAAGGAATAGAGTCTCTCTTGACCGATCCAGCAGAAAAATCTACATTCTAGGCATGAAGTGTTATAAAAGGCTGTCATGCTACCTTTTATTAAAGACAGCTGTTACCTTTCCTACAAACGTACTTATATGCAGCTCGCTTGTTACAGTTGTGGTGGCTATTTGTATAAATGGCCTAATTTGTGAATTTTAACATTAAGGATAAGATAAGTTTTGTAGACTTGCTAACTGCTATCTTGTATTTTCTCTATGAGAAAGAAAAGGGAGATAGGATTTATGCTTATTATGAAGAATATGCCAATAGTCTTTTTAGGTGTGATATGGATTTAGTCCAATCACAGCCGCTCCATATTGACCTTTTGAGTGCGATGGCTTTATTGGACCATATTGTATTTAAGGGCAGTGTCCAGTATTTTGAAGCCTTTCACAACCACCCGGATCCCATCTTTACAACATTACCTCTTTCTTCTTTTCTTTCCCAAAAACAGCATTTTTATGAAAACAGAGGAAAAAAGAAGAGTAATATTAGCAGTCCTGCTAGCGAGCTTTACTTTAACTCCATGGTTGTTGATTATCTTTATCAAACAGATTCCAACTCTATAATTAATCACAAGAGGGTAAAAAGTACACTTGCAAAACAATTGGAGACTATTGGTAAACAAATCGAAAAAGAAAACTATGAAATAACAACCGTTAAAAAATTATCAAAGGACATTTTATGTAAACTTTACCCTCATATGACCGAGCATGAGCAAAATTTTGCTTGGAGATTTTTTAAAGATGTTGATTCTTAAAATTTTGCAAATATCAAAGACAAGCTTAACTTTTAATATTTTCTGAAACTTGTCAGCCTCGAGATTGGCTTTTATCGTAATTCTGCACAATACACACAACAATTTTTGCTAAAATTATATATATGACATCATTAAAAGTCAATTCTTCTCAAGCTGAGTCAAAGTTTTGAGCAAATGCGTTGTCAGCTTGAGTCGCCTTCCTTTTATTTTTCTTTTCTGTTTTCCTTTGACGTAGATAAGCGTGAAAGGAGTAAGTGCAGATGCTAAAGGTAACCGATATATCTTCCAAAGAATCTAATGAGTGCATTCGCCTGCAATATTATACGTCCAAGCAGCTTTCAGATCTTTTGTGTGTTTCCACAAGTTACCTTAATAAGTTAAGAATGACTGGAAGAGGGCCTAAATACGTTAAAATTGGCTATAGAAGCATTCTCTATCCAGTTCTTGAGATTCAAAGATACGTAAGCTCTCTCTTACAAAGCTCTACTTCTGAGAAAGTAGGTAATCAATGAATTATCTAGACAGACAAATTAAAGATTTGACTGATAGTCTTAACAATCAAATAAAAATGGAAAAAGCTATTCTTAAATTTATTGCAAGTTTAGATTTGAATGTAAACCCTTCATCAATTAACAATGAGTTTCTTTTTTCAATTGGTGAATTGGACTTTATTCTCAAGGTTCGCACCGAAAAAAAGGAAAAGTTTAAAGAATTTCTCATCACTTACTGTGACGGACAAATTATCGGTCACGCCATTTATTTTGGTCTTTTTAACGTTGTTAGAAAATTAAGTGCGATGGCAAACATGATTTGTCTTACGCACCATTGGTGTGAGGAAGGTGGTGAGCAATGTTAGACATTTGCGTTGAAGGTATCATCAAAAAATTTAGAGATCAGGCTAACCTTCGGGATTTTGTTTTTCATTATGTTCTCAAAAAAAATGACATTTTAGGTACTCGAATGGTGATTAATGACGAGCACATATACACTTTTGATGAGTTGTTAAGTGTTTTAAATATTGATGAAAAATATAAAGTTGAATTTAAAAATTTCACAGAATTGCATGATGCAAAAATAGAAATTCATCAACACGTCTATTATTCGCTACCTAAGCTTTTACAGAGGGATGAGTTTATTGAGAATATTGCCCCACTAACTCGTTTTGCAACGCAAGAATCTTAGATGGACGCAATGAACCCCATTAGTATTTGCCGCTTTGATGGCATTACCAGCACTCAACCAGCGTTTTCTGAATTAAAAAGCCTAGAAGAGCTGGTTGAGTTCTTCACTTCAAAGGAACCACCTACGGTTAAAAAAGAACAGCGTAATGAGTTATTTAGTATGGTGGCCTATAAACCAGGTACTACGCGTGGTAAAGAGAATGTTGAGGCTTTGTCTGGTGTAGTGCTGGACTTTGATAACACCAAGGATGGGCAGCTTAAATTACCGGAGTTTATAGAACAGCTGAAACAGCTCGATCTAATTTATTTGTATTACACCACCTGGTCACATACTGAGGTACGCCACCGGTGGCGATTAATTCTACCGTTTGAAAAAGCTATTGCAGCTAACTTTTGGCGTGAGGCTCATGCTCGAGTCTTAAAATTACTTGGTAATCCAGTAGGCTTAGACGAAGCTGCGAGCAAAGATGTGGCCAGAATGTGGATTATGCCCTGCAAAGCTGAAGGTGGGGCATATGAGGTTGGTTATGAGATAGGTGGTAAATTTTTAGACCCTCATACGCTGCCACCTACACTAAAACCAACGCCTCCCATTGTACCATCACAATACTATGAGACCGCGCCAGCGGAGATCCGTGAGGCTTTAAACTGCATAGATGCAAATTGTGATTATCACAAGTGGCTAGAAATAGGAATGGGGTTACATGAGGAGTTTGGTAACGCCGGATTTCAGATATGGAACTCGTGGTCATCAAAAAGCCGCAAAAAATATAAGGGCTTAGGTGACTTGCAATACCATTGGGGCACTTTTAAGCTAGGTGGTGGAATTACAATTGGGACCGTGTTCAAGCACGCCAGGGATGCTGGCTGGATTCGTACACCGACATCAAATCCAATATCTTTTGTAATTACCAACGGTACACCGGCTAGATCAAGTGAAGTTACTGAGCGACCTTTAAAGACAGACAACAAAATAGCTACAAAAGAGTTTGAAGAAGCTGACGAATTCATTGACCCTGTCGAAAAATGCATAGATGAGTTACTGCCATATGCTGTAAGAGATATCTTTGATTTTCCTAATTCAATTCTTAAAAGCACATATGATTGGATACAATCCGCTGCACCGGTACCAATACCAATTTTTTCACTAAGCACATCATTGTCTCTGCTAGCTTTTTTAAAAAGGAACGCAGTGGTCAGCGCCACTAATCTTCGGACTAATTTATACATTTTGACGATTGGCCCGAGTCGCTCTGGTAAAAATAATGGGCTGAACTGTATTCACCAAACACTTGATGCATTAGGCATCAGGGACTTGGTTATTTCAGCATTTGGTTCTGCTCAAGGCCTGATGAAGCAGCTTTGTGAAAAAGAAGGCATAGCCTATTGGGTGCAAGATGAAATGGCGCATGTTTTTAAAAATTTCCAAAACAAGAATGCTGGGACCTATGAAACACGGCTAGAGCAAAAAATTTTAACCCTTTATAACTGCGCTTACCAAACTACCGATAAAATTAAAGGTGAAAAAATCGCAGCGGTGGAAAACCCCTATCTTATAGCTTACTAGATTTAATTTGATTATAGAGAGTACCCATTAAACAAATCATCTATGGTACCACCGACACGCCGTCTAATGGCTTTTGCTTGCGCCCATTTTTTCTCAATGAGGTTGAGATCCGGTGAATATGGAGGCAAATAAAGT
>CANMNU010000069.1 GCA_947499175.1 Alphaproteobacteria bacterium | reverse complement strand
ATATTCTGCGCAAAAATCATCCAGCAAAACAAATAAGTCTGTGATATCTTTCTTCATGGAAGGCCGTTTATTAAATCAATAGCTAATCTTAGCTAAAACTGCCTTCTAACTCTCGCAAATACTCACTTCTAATCCAGAATTGGGGTTCTTAAGGTTAGTTTCACCAATGATGCCATCCCTTTTTAAAAAAGCCATCAGTGACAAACAGGCACTCAAAGAAAAAATTGGTATGGGAACAGGCGCTACCGATTGAATCCAATCATATGTGCTTTTAAGAATGGCACAGGGAAAGTCAAAAATATCAACAACGGCAAAGGGTTCCAAATCAGCCAAGCATTTTTCGATAGGATCAACAAATTCATCAGCTTCTTCAAACTCTTCCATGGCTATTTGATTATCTACCTTTAAGGGTTTCTCAGTTGCGCTATCTGATGTTGGGGTGGTGATCACATAAGCTATCGGATTGGCTGGAGGTGTAGGTTGCCAACCAGCATCTCGAGCATGTTTGAACAGTGTAGCAATTGTCACACCATGACCTGACTTAAAACCCAACCAGCGGCACCTTAAGTCAGCTGCGTCTTTGTATTTTTTACCTCTCGATGACCAGGTATTCCATATGGCAAAACCACGATTGCCAAGCTCATGATGCAAAGCCATACCCATCCTAAGCCAGAGATCATATTCACAATTTACGTCTATGCAGTTTAAGGCATCACAGATGTCCGATGGGGTAGATTCATGGAATTCTGACTGTATCACTAAAGGCAAGATTGTTTTAGCTGTTTGTGGCAGTGTATGAGGGGCTAAAAATTTACCAGCTATGTCATAACCAACTTCATATGCTCCACCCTCAGCTTTGCAGGGCATAATCCACATTCTGGCCATATCTTTGCTGGCAGCTTTATCTAGACCTACTGGATTACCAAGAAGCTTTAAAACTCGCGCATGAGCCTCACGCCAAAAGTTAGCGGCAATAGCTTTTTCAAAAGGTAGAATTAATCGCCACCGGTGTCTTACTTGAGTATGTGACCAGGTTGTGTAGTACAGGTAAATTAGACCTAGCTGTTTCAGCTGTTCTATAAATTCCGGTAATTTAAGCTGCCCATCTTCGGTATTGTCGAAGTCGAGGACTATAGCAGACAAAGTCTCAACATTCTCTTTACTACGCCGAGTACCTGGTTTATACGCCACCATACTAAATAATTGATTACGCTGTTCTTTTTTAACCGTAGGCGGTTCCTTTGATGTGAAGAACTCAACTAGCTGTGCTAGGCTGGTTAATTTACAAACAGCTGGTTGGGTGCTGGTAATGCAATCAAAGCGGCAAATACTAATCGGATCCATTCAGTCTGCTCCCATTGCCTTACAGTTCTGCAAAATCATTTGTGATGGCATGCATAGAAACGTCTAAACCATGCCGAACACCTCTTGCATCGCAATAGTATGTAAGACTAGCTAGACCGTTTAAGGTTGGAAGATACTCAAGTATTTTGGGCAAAGAATAATAAATATTTAAATTAATTCTCTTAGCATCCATACTTGTTTCAAGAAAACGCTGAAATTCTTCTTTTTTATCTCTACGTATTTTAAAGATAGCTTCTAATTCAGCTGCGGAATAAAGATGCTCGTTGTTAATCGCTGAACATCTCGGATTCAAATCTAGACTATCGAGAATATTGAGAATCATTTTGCCATAATCTATTTGTTTGATAGCTTGGGCTTCTACTTCGGCAATTTGGTTTTTTAAATAGCTCATGGGTTATCTCCAGTGTCTGAGGTGCTAATACGCTTATGGGATTCTAAAAACACAAGTACATCTTTCCAGTCATAAAGAACCTTGGCGCACTTACCTTTTAGCTACTTTAAAGAATCTGGGGCCACCGCCTCGTGTTCTCAACACAGTTAATGTTTTTTCTGAAATTTTTATTTTTGTGGCAAGCTCTTCGGTGGTAAACAGCTGCGTATCGTTTGGATCACAATTATTATGCGGTTCTTGATATTGTTTTAGCTTCGGCATTTTGCTTAACTCAAATTAGTTTCTGGGTACGAGTTAAGACAGAAAAGAAATCAATGTGAATAGCTTAAATTTTATCAACGCGTTTTAGCCAAAGCGCTCTGATAAAATTTAAGCTATTCACATTATTTAGAGTAAAGCGTATAATCAACCGCAAAAATTTTTAACAGAAGAGTCACAATGGCTGTCACAGTGGTTTTTGCGGTAACCATATAAAAATACCGCTATCGAAACCTCGATAGCGGCAAGTTGTTTACTTTTTTTTGTGAGTTATTTATTTTTGACAGAGCATCCCCTAAATAGCTCCCAGACAGCCCTTAATTGGTGAGTAGATAGTCTGCAAGTTTTTTTTACGATACATTCATCAAAATCTGCAAGATTCGTAATCACGTAATTTTCTGAGTGAATTTTTCTTGATATGTACTCTATGTTTAATCCGAGATCACTCTTGATAAAGTTAAGGTTGATAATATTGTCCGGGTTGCTACGACAAATGTGATTAAGAATGGATTTGCTAAAATAAATTTGACCGTTGGCCTTTTTGTAGCCATTTTTTATTTCCCCATTATTTGCATAGTAAGAATCACTATTGTATAGGTATTCACCATAAGTTATCTCTTTGGCCAAGATAACTGGATGAAATTTAACCGATTCGTAAAAATGAATATCCCTACCTTGATCTTGACAAATTATTGAATCCAAGAAGCTTCTCGCTGCTCTGCTCTCAGAGAGATAATTAATCCCGTTTATTACGATATCGCTGTTTGTCGCGGAGCTAGAGTTTCGCTGAACAAACCAATATACTTCGTCAGCGGTAGCTTCATCGTGTTGTTCATGTAAAATGGCGTTGATAGCACCCAACAAAACAACTTCATCGGTTATAGTGTGTAATCTTTCCATACCATCACTCATAAAGAAATTGTTCAAGTTTATTATTTTAAAACTCTAAATTATGAAATGTCTTCGTTGTTTTGCTTTTGGAAAAAGGAAGGTGGTATGGATTTTTGTAGCTATAGTCATAAACTTATGCTCAATATCGCAATTGGTACTGCAAAGCTACAGATCATAATAAATGCTGTCAAGCTGGTTTCTATCAAACAAAACAATCACTAATGCTGCTGCTACTGTTTAATAGTGGCTAATCAGTCTGTTTAGAAAAAAGCCCAGCCCTAAAATTAACAGAGTAAAAACCAAGAAGAAAAGTGTCACCTTAATGCGTTTTTTCATGCTTTTGAGCCATCTTAGGAAATTTTGATCGTATTTTTTGGATTTTACGCGTTTTTTATATTTAGACATAGTGGTATCCTCCTACTGCCATAAGGCATAGTTCAAGGGTTCAAGCCTTTTGGGCTTGTTAAAGATGGAGATGCTGCAGGGCTAATATTTACTATTTAAAATATATTAAAAAACTAAAGATTTGTAAACTATATTTTAATAACATATGTTTTGAAATAGTTATGGCTTTGTGGGAAAATAGATAAATAGATGAAAAACAAGAAGCTATGAACAAAGCAACGGAAAAAAACCAAGAAAAGAAAACAAAAGTTTTTGCTAGCGAAATACCAATAGACCTTTATTACACACTTATAAAAATAAAAGAGGATTTTGATAGAAAAGGGCAAAAAGTAACAATTAGAGATATGGTGCAAGAGGGACTAAACATGTATTGTAGTTCATTAGGATACCCAGAAATTAAATAAACTTTATGGATCAATATCAAATGCCGTGCTTGCTTTTACGAGAATTCATTAAAATTTCAAAAATTACCAATGCTTATAGTAATGTTGAGATTGCCATTAGATGTAGTGCTAACTTTGTGATAACTTAACAAAATATGAGGTAGATAAATGACAGAAAATAAAGGTGTTTGCTATTCTAAAATTGGCCTTCTAAGCCGTAGGCCAGAGGTTCGAATCCTCTAGGACGCGCCACTTCTATATCACCTTATTTTATGAGGCTTCATGAAAACTCTGGTTATTATTCCTGCCCGCTTAGACTCAACACGATTAGCTAAAAAAGCTTTGGCTGATATTTGCGGTAGGCCAATGATTGAATGGGTTTTAAACAAAGCCAAGCAAGCCAACGTTGGTGAAGTTGTTGTTGCAACATGTGGTCCTGAAATTGCAGCAGCGGTTGCTAATGCTGGTGGAAGGTTTATTATTACTGATCCTAATTTGCCATCAGGAACTGATAGGGTGTGGGCGGCCTATCTAGCATTGGGTAAGCCAGATGTTGATATTATTATTAATGTTCAAGGTGACTTGCCATTGTTGTTGCCTAACCATCTGCAAGATATTTTAAAACCATTTGATAATCACAATGTTGATGTAAGTACTTTGGCAACCTTGATTACTGAACCATCAGAGGTTGATAATCATAATGTGGTTAAAATTTGTATGGATCAGCCACAAAACAATATTGCCCGTGCAATTTATTTTTCGCGAGCTGCAGTGCCAGCAAATGCCATTAATTTCTATCATCATATTGGGGTTTATGCTTATCGACCTAAGGCCTTGGAAGCTTTCGTAAATTTTTTACCCTGCTATCTAGAACAAACGGAACGTTTAGAACAGCTGCGTTTTTTGCAGCATGGCTTTAGAATTGACGTGGCAATTGTAGAATCTGCACCAGCTTCAGTTGATACGAATGCTGATCTTGAGCGTGTTCGTTCTTTGGCTCCATATTATTTATAAGGAATAGGTTATGAAAAGTATAATATTATTGGCAATCGCTTTAATATTAATTGTGACAGGTATATTTCTAGGAGTTGGCATGCGCACAAAAGCCAGCGTTACAGAAAAGTCGCATCAACTGGAGTTGACGGAAAAACGTTCTTAAATGAATCCAGCAAAACTAAAACGTTGGTTTATTGCAATGCAACCGATAAGCTTATTGGTTTTTGTGGTGTTTGCCGTAGCCGGTTTAGCTTATGCGCTTTATTTCTCACCACCAGATTACTTGCATGGGGAATTGGTTCGCATTTTGTACGTGCATGTTCCAGCAGCATGGTTGGCGGTGGGTCTTTATGGGGTAATGGGTATTTGCAGCTTCGCTAGTTTAGTTTTACGGTCACCCTTTTACAGTTTATGCGCTCAAAGCTTAGCCTTGCCTGGGTGTGTATTAACTGTAATTTGTATGGCAACTGGTGCCTTGTGGGGAAAGCCTGCTTGGGGTACATGGTGGGTGTGGGATGCTAGGTTAACCTCAGTAGTTATTTTGTTTTTTTTCTATGTTGGTTACCTAAATTTTTGTGATAGTGCCCTTAATAAAGCAGCTAGCATTTTAAATGTAGTTGGATTAATTAATTTGCCAATTATTAAATGGTCTGTTGATTGGTGGTTTACTTTGCATCAGCCATCATCATTTTCATTAACACAAAAACCAGCAATTGCCACAGAAATGCTGATTCCACTTTTACTGATGGCTGTAGCATTTGTGGGCTGGAGCTTAACAATTTTTAGTCAACGATTTAACAATCTTTTGAAGAAATTTCAAAGGTCTAGCCATGCTTGAATCTAATTTTTTGTATGTAGCAGCTGCTTATTTATTCACCTTCGCAATTTTACTTTATACGTTTTTTATTGTGAAAAATGAGTCATAGAGCAAAACAACGGTTACTTCGCCTGCTTTTAATTTTGGGTATTATTTGCGGAGTATGCTTATTTTTAGCTGGTGCTTTGCGTGAAAATATTGTTTTTTTCAAAACTCCCAGCGAATTGAAGCACATGACTAATTGTGATCAAAAGATACGTTTGGGTGGTTTGGTGGTGACTGGTAGCATAAAAACTATAGGTGATTATCAGCAATTTCAAGTAACCGATCAAATTAATTCAGTATTAGTTGATTATAAGGGACGTTTCCCTGATTTATTCCGTGAAGGGCAGGGGATAGTAGCGGTTGGTACCTATGATTTCAATAGGAAGATATTTGTAGCGAGTCAGTTGTTAGCTAAACATGATCAATACTATAGACCACCAGGAATTAAAGATGGTTGAGTTGTTATGTATATGACAAATTAGAATTTCACACGCGGTCAATTAAAGATTTTGAATAAGTAATGATTTTGTAGAGTAAGCTTTAATCAAATTAATACTTGCTTGAAATAATGACATGCACTGACTAACAGATAGGACTTCTAATGAAAAACGTTAAATGATATGCAATTGCTATTATCGCTTAGAAAATCCTTAGTTCACATTTGCTACGTTTTTGTCGCTTACCATATGATTCCCGGAAAATATCAAGGATCCAGAAATTTTTCTCACGAAACGCCACAGAAGACATGGTACATCAAGAATTTTCCTGAAAACAATTTGTAGCTGGGTAGTTTTCGTTGGCAAAATAATGGTCTTAACCCCAATTCTGGATTAGAAGTGAGTATTTGCGAGAGTTAGAAGGCAGTTTTAGCTAAGATTAGCTATTGATTTAATAAACGGCCTTCCATGAAGAAAGATATCACAGACTTATTTGTTTTGCTGGATGATTTTTGCGCAGAAT
>CANMNU010000068.1 GCA_947499175.1 Alphaproteobacteria bacterium | reverse complement strand
AAAATGGAAAATGCATATCAAGATAAACTGACAACATTAGGCAGATATGAAAAATAAAAGAATATAGGAGAGCTTTACGCATATTTACCAAATACCCACAATTTACCTAGCGCGTTGGCGATTGAGGCAATTCCGCAATCAGTGAAACTTTTTGAAAACCAGCCGCGGCAATTGCCCCCATTACTTCCATAACTTTACCATAAGCAATTTTTTGATCCCCGCGCACATAAATTTTTGCTTCAGGGTTATTATTAGTAATCGCTTTTAAGCGATCAACCATCGCTGACATAGGTACAAGTGTTTCTTGAATATAGGTTTGGCCGCTTGCATTAACACTTACCACCAAAGGTTCCACACTGTCATTCATTTGGGCTGCTTGAGTTTTGGGTAGCTCCACAGGAACCCCAACAGTCATCATTGGTGCTGTTACCATGAAAATAATTAATAAAACAAGCATCACGTCGACTAATGGAATTACGTTAATTGCTGCACTAAGTTGAGTATTACGCCTACGTCCATTACGTTTAGCTAAAGGTTGAAGTTGCGCTGCCATTATTGATTTTCTTCCAATTGACGTGAAATAATAGCACTAAATTCACTTACAAACGCATCTAAACGGTTTCCATATCGGTTTAAATCGCTAGAAATTTTATTATAAGCAATAGCTGCGGGAATTGCTGCAATAAGACCAATAGCAGTGGCAAACAAAGCCTCAGCAATACCGGGCGCAACAACTGCCAGGTTAGTATTTTGCATAGATGCAATATTTTCAAAGCTATTCATAATACCTAATACGGTTCCAAATAAACCAATAATCACGGCATTAGTACCAAGAGATGCTAAAAACCCCATGTGGCGTTCCAGTTGATCCATTTCACGACCAACCGTTACCTGCATAACTCTTTCAATGCGTTGCTCAAGAGTA
This sequence comes from Alphaproteobacteria bacterium, assembly GCA_947499175.1. Taxonomy (GTDB): domain Bacteria; phylum Pseudomonadota; class Alphaproteobacteria; order Paracaedibacterales; family CAITNM01; genus CAITNM01. The sequence goes on along the minus strand of CANMNU010000068.1, from coordinate 5,814 downwards.
CCACGCATACCAGCTACTTTTGTGTAGCCTTTAGACATTGATCTGCGCCATTCACGCATTGCTGCACAAAATACAGCTGACATTGGGTCAGTGTAGCGATTTTGCAAACGATTGAATAATTCATCTAATGGACCACCTGACCAAAATGCTTCTTCAAATTGGTCAGCCAAACCATTTAGCCTTCGTATACGAATTACTTTGTAAAAAATAATTGTCCACGACCAAACAGACGCAACAATTAAGCCTAGCATTACCAATTTAATGACAATGTCAGCTCCCCAAAATAAATCCCACATAGAAAGGTGTTTAGCTATATGCGGGCTAGCATTAACCATTGAGTGCATAACTACATCACTTGCGGATGGTATACTTGGCATCGCTACGGCGGTTGCCGCAGTTACAGTTTGCGCGTCCATAAGATCCTCTTGACTTAATGTGCTGAGTTGTCAGGAACAACACGCGAACGGGCCTGCTGTCCGGCTACGCCTTTGTTATTTAGCACAACAATTACGCGTTGACCAACAGCCATTCTTGGTTCAGCACCTTGAGCAATAGTTTTTATTTCGCCATTATCTAGTTGTACAGTGTATTCAAAGCCTTCTTGGTTGGTTAGGCCTTGCTCGGCAAAATGTCCTGCAGCAGCACCTAGTAAACCACCAGCCATAGTTGTAAATGGGCCACCATTACTTATAACATGACCAGTGACACCACCAGCAACACCACCAGCAAGGGCACCAACCCCTGGTTTATTTGAATCTGTAGCTACAAGGTTAATCACCCTAATTGAAATAATTGATCCACGTAAGCTAGTGCTATTTGCTCCGACATCAGCTATCGAATAATCACTACCACCTAATTTGGGGGCACAGCTAGTTAGAAACAAAGGTAGCAACAAAACAGCTGCTGCAATAATTTTCTTCATAAATCCCATAAAATTAAAAATTTCTAATGCTTAACCATAAAACTTTTCACATTGATTTACCAGATGGCTATTTAGCAATGTTAGTGGTCTGGAAAATCTGGACAGTAGGAAGAGAATTTCGCGTTGGTGAGTTTACCTATGCAAATGCCAAAAATTTTTAAGCTGCGTCTCTTCCCTCACCTAAGGCTGCCAAAATTCTTGCTACTGTTCTAATTTCCTCACATAGTTTACGGCTTAATTGTGCTTTTTTAAAAATAATAATCTTTTATATTTTTTGTATTTAATTTTGGTAATAACATGTATGTCTTTTTATGATGAGGAATCAAATGAATTTTGTTTACTTATTCTTTTTGCAGTACACGCCCAATTTACACTTTCGGTACGACAACGCTGTTAAGAAATTATTAACTAATTTTGATGTATATTGGTAACTGTATTTTGAAATCAAAATTCTTTGATTTTTTTAATGGAGGCTTAATTGAAAAAAATTTACTTATTTACAACATTAGCGTTGAAGTGTACGTTTTGTTGCTACAGCATTGCTACAGCAGAGCTATGCCAGAGATAAGAGTCCTCTGGAGTCATCTGTTGATTCAATTGTTTATCGAGGTGTAATGACGCCAACTCGGCAAACAAGAAACTTAGATAGCCCTATCACTGAACAGAAATCAACTTTATCGAATAGTAAAAAAGGAAACGTAACTCTTGAAAATAGTATTGTTATTAACAAGAATATTCAGGAGGTTTTTGATTCAGTTACTACGTCACGCCTTTGGCCCCTATGTTACCCTGAGACTGTAGCTGTTGGCGGAGTAACTAGCAGACCCTTCATAAAAGGGGATCTAATAATAGAGAAGTTTTTGTATGCTAGTTCTATTTATTCGGTTATTCAGTACAATGTAGATGAATATGATCCGCCAAATAAAGTAACATTTCACGGAAAAATTGTTATGACTAGCCAATGGTTAAATTTTTTCTTCGGATCTCAAATGAAAAATATTGGTGGTACGTTTGAATATAACCTAAAATCTTTAAGTGACGATGTTACACATTGGGATCGAAAAATTCATTTTTATTATACTGGCGGCTTTTTGAATAAATTATTCTTTAATGCATATTTAGCGTTTGTTTGGCCTAACCAAAAGATTGGGGCCCAATCTTTTGTAGAAAATGTTAAGTGGCTTTTAGAAAACAACCAACACTATAGAGAACTTTGGAACAAAGACATTTGAGTTTAAAGGGCTTTGTTAAAAAACAACTCTCAAGTATGCAACCGTTTACAGTTAGTTACAACTTAGTTCGGCACGGTAAAAAATTTCTGTGAATGGAGTTTTGCCTGCCGAATAAAAAAAATTTTAAGCGGCGTCTCTTCCTTCACCTAAGGCTGCCAAAATTCTTGCCACTGTTCGAATTTCCTCACATAGTTCGCGGCTTAATTGTGAGCGTCCAACAGTCATTTCATCGTAAATTCTGGTAAATTGCGCATCTAAATTACGCCAGTATTTTGTGGTATCAGCGGCTGCTTCCGATTGGTGCGTTAATAAATTTTGCATATTAAACTGCCCTTGAGCCACAGTTTGCAGGGCAGACAATTGTTGCTTTTGTTGATCAACCAATAAATTTAGTTTTTCAGTTAATTCAGAAAAATTACGCAAATATTGCTGGCGATTTTCTTCACCACGCTGTAGCTGTTGGGCCAATAATTGCATGCTTTCGGCTGCTTGTTCAAAAACACTTTGAGAATAAGCTTGCCCTGTAGATTGACCATCAATGCCTGCTCCGGCATTTATAGACCCTAGGTGTATACGTTCCTCAATAAAGTAGAATAATCCTTGAATTCCCTTGCCGTATTGCACATCTAGAAAGCCAATTATCAGTGATCCTAGCAACCCAAAAAGAGATGAGCTGAAGGCAGTTCCCATACCGACCAGAGGTGCTTTTAAACCTTCTTTTAAAGTTCTGAAAGCATCTTGAATATCGCCAGCTTGTAAATCAATACTTGAAATCACTCCAGATATTGCCGTTACCGTATGGGAAAGCCCCCAAAATGTTCCAAGCAACCCCATAAACACCAAAAGCCCAGTGATATAACGATTAATATCACGCGTTTCATCAAAGCGATTTTGAATACTGCCGAAAGTTGCTTGCAGCGTAAAGCTAGAAGGTCGACCTTGGTTAAATAATTGTTGCAAAGGCCTTAACGATTGAGGTTTTGGCACGCTGCTTTCATGGTCTCGTGCTTTTTCAAAAAATGAAAACCAAATTGCTTCTTGGCGTAATCTAAAAAATAAATAAACATTATAGCCAACTCCAAAAAGAAATAGGGCGAAAATTGAACCATTCAAATAAACGTTAGTCAAAAATGCAGACTTAACTTGCAAAAACATTAATCCAAACAATGCTAATACCATGCAGATGAAAAAAAGTGATATCAATACACTACGTCGAATAGCATGCATAAAAGACCAGATTAAATTATGTTACTTTCAGTCTAAATGATAAAAATTTAACAATAAAGGGATAGCGGGATATTTTTAAAAATAAAGGTTCACCAAAAATGTTACAAATACTTTATTTCTATAGCTTCTAAAGCGTGCAATTCATCGCGCAAGGCTGCTGCTTTTTCAAACTCAAGATTTGAAGCATAAGCTTTCATTTCTTTTAAAAGCTGCTGTTTTTTCTTTTCAATTTCTTTGGGTGACATTATGTCAAATTTAGTTTCATCTGATTTTTTCTTAGTTCGCAAATCAAGAGACGATGAAATGATTTTCTTAATAGTTTCAGGGGTAATGCCATGCTGCTTGTTATGAGCAATTTGTTTGTTACGACGCCGCTCTGTTTCTTCTAAAGCACCCTTTAACGAACCAGTTAGTTTGTCGGCATAAAGTATAACGTGTCCTTCAATATTACGTGCGGCCCTGCCAATTGTTTGAATTAAAGAAGTTTTTGAACGTAAAAATCCTTCTTTATCAGCATCTAAAATTGCAACTAAACCGCATTCAGGAATATCTAATCCTTCACGCAAAAGGTTAATGCCAACCAAAATATCAAAATCTCCAGAGCGCAGCCCACGAATTATTTCAATACGTTCTAGGGTTTCAATATCTGAGTGCAGATAACGTACTCGCATATTTGCATCACACAAATACTGGGTTAAAGCTTCTGCCATTTTTTTTGTTAAGGTAGTTACTAATACTCTAAATCCCTTAGCAACAGTTTTGCGGCATTCTTCCATAAGGTCGTCCACTTGGTGATCACATGGCCTAATCTCACAAATTGGATCAACTAGCCAGGTTGGGCGAATCAATTGTTCTGTAAACACTCCTTCGGTTTGTTCTAATTCCCAAGGTCCAGGTGTTGCTGAAATAAACAGTGTTTGTGGACGCATAGCATTCCATTCTTCAAACATCAGCGGACGATTATCTTTACATGATGGCAATCTGAATCCATGCTCCGATAATACTTCCTTTCGAGCTCTGTCACCTTTAAACATGCCACCTACTTGTGGCGCTGAAACATGGCTTTCATCCACAAACAAAAGGGCATCTTTGGGCAAATATTCAAATAAAGTTGGAGGGGCGCTACCTGGAGATCGTCCAGTAAGATAACGTGAATAATTTTCAATACCAGAGCACATACCTGTAGATTGCAACATTTCCAGGTCAAATTTAGTACGTTGCGAAACTCTTTGAGCTTCAAGCAATTTACCTGAAGCCTCGAGTTCATTAACTCGCACAACTAATTCTGCTTGAATGTGTTTTATGGCTTGTTGAATGGTTGGGCCAGGTGTTACATAGTGACTATTAGCAAAAACTAGCACTTCATTAAGGTTCGCAAATTTTTCACCTGTTAATGCATCCATTTCAGAAATTGATTCAATTTCATCTCCAAAAAAGCTTAAGCGCCATGCACGATCATCAAAATGGCTTGGGAAAATATCCAGTACATCACCGCGGCTACGAAATGTGCCACGAGCAAAAGCCAAGTCATTACGTTTATATTGTAACTCAATAAGCTTTTTCATTAATTGTTGCTTATCAAAAGATTGGCCAGCCTTAAGGGGCACAGTCATCTCGCTATAGGTATTAACGCCACCAATGCCATAAATACAAGAAACGCTGGCAACCACAATAACGTCACGCCTCTCTAACATGGCTCGGGTAGCAGAATGTCGCATACGATCAATCTGCTCGTTTATTGAAGCAGTTTTTTCAATAAACGTATCTGTTCTAGGTACGTAAGCTTCCGGTTGATAATAGTCGTAATAGGAAACAAAATACTCAACTGCATTATTGGGGAAGAATTCTTTCATTTCTGAATACAACTGAGCAGCTAAAATTTTGTTCGGTGCCATAATTAATGATGGTCGTTGTAAACGCTGAATAACATTAGCAATTGTAAAAGTTTTACCTGATCCTGTTACTCCAAGTAAAACTTGGTTTTTTTCACCACTTTCAAAACCTTTAATAATTTCGCTAATTGCTGCAGGCTGATCACCTGATGGTTGAAATGAGGATACCAACTGAAACGCTTTGCTTTGTTCAGCAAGGCTATTGTATAGCAAAGGAAAAATGGCAGTCATTAATTCTGTACCTTATACCATAATTCATATTTAAATCATTACGAATTAAGCACGCAACTGGGGCGATTATAGCACATTCTTTTTGATAAACTGATATTTTTTAAGAAACTGCAATACTGTCAAATTACACTAAATTAATGTCCTGCAATCCATTTTACCTTTATGAACCCCAATTCTGGATTAGAAGTGAGTATTTGCGAGAGTTAGAAGGCAGTTTTAGCTAAGATTAGCTATTGATTTAATAAACGGCCTTCCATGAAGAAAGATATCACAGACTTATTTGTTTTGCTGGATGATTTTTGCGCAGAAT
>CANMNU010000067.1 GCA_947499175.1 Alphaproteobacteria bacterium | reverse complement strand
TATTCAAAGGAACTCTCCGTAAATGGTACGAGGAACGTTTGTATAGTATTTCAAATCAAGATTTTGAAAAAGAATGGGCTGAATACTATCTGCCACAATATGTGACATTGATTGGCCAACTTGCAACGGATGCTTTTGAACTAAAGGTTGATGATTTAGTCAAAAAAGAAGCTGCAGATCGTGTGCAAGATTTAAACTGTTTTGAAATAACGGTGCAACAAGAAATTTTATGGAGTGAACAAATAAAACAACTACTTAAGCAACAGCTAAGACCCGTTGGTCTAAGTGATTTTGTTACGACTAAGCATATAGCTGAAGTTAAAGACTCAATTGGTGGCTATAAAAAAAGGATAACTAAAAATTTTGCAGCCAGAATTGCTTTACAAGCTCTAGCTAACGTTTATGTTAGCAATTTTGAAAGTCAAAAATATCTGAAAGAATCACGCAGGTTAAACCATGTCAAAGCACAGGTGCGTGGGTGGATTGAAGGATGGCGGGCCGATAGTCGTGATGTTTGGCATAAAACATTTGTCGGCCTCAAACAAGAAAAAGATAAGGTTAGTAAAAAACTTACTAAACAAAAAAATATATATTCTGCAAAGCAATTGCTGGCATATTATTTAGGCGATGAAATGTTTGATAAACCATGGTTACACCTGAAGTTAGCAGAAAAATTTGCATGTCTTAATCCAAAGGTTATGGAGCTTGCTGAAAATCTTTTACCCAAAATATTTAAGGGACTTGTCCTTCCAATTGAAAATGAAAAAGAAATACAAGGATTGCTTAATATACTAGACTACTTATCAAAAATTCCTCTTGATCAACATGAAAATTTTAAAAATATTTTGAACGGTATTTTACCTGAGCAAAAAACAGCTTTAACAGACATTGTTATTCAAAGAGCAACAGAAAAATATCCAGAGGCATTTGCTAATTTTACTTCTAATGATAATGCTAAACAAAGTCAGGTTACCCTAGAAGAAAGAGCTAAAATTATTAAAACGGTAAGTTCTGCTTTAGCAGAAGAAACACATGACAAAGCATGGTTACACATAGATTTTGTGGAAAAAGCTTTCAATGACACAGATAAAATTAATGAGTTTAATCAAATGGATTCTATTGATAAATGTTTGGCAAAAAATAAAATTATCAGGGGTAACACCAACTTAGACTTTGCAAAAAGCCTTTTACCTAAAATTCTTTCAGGGCTTGAGTTTCCCCTTGAAACAGCAAATGAATTAGAAACATTTCAGAAGATATTAATCTTCTTATCAAAGATAGATGAAGAAACTCAAGAAAAAATTAAGCAAATTTTAAACGGTAGTGCTTTAAGCAAGCAAGAATGTGATGCTGAAATGAAGAAAGAATCTGTTTGGGATGCGCCCAAATCAGGTACATTAGCAGAAAGTATTAAGAACAATTTAATAGGTCGTTATATACCAAATTTCGTTCCATTTATTTGGGGAACAAAAGCAGCGCAGGCAGAAATTTCCTTAAGAGCACGCAAATGTATTTTAGATGCCATAGAGAGCGCTGTTGTTTATGATGGGCAAGATTTTGACTATAAATAACACGGTTTTATTGATGGATCTTGCAACACATCAAAAAGGGAACAATTTTAGTAAAATTTAACGCATTAATTTATCTCACTATCGCATAGCATTTATTATAATAGCTCATTTACAGCGGTTAGTTCATGAAAATAAACTTGGGCCTAACTAGAAAACAAAAAGAATCAATCGGAATACTTCAAATCGGTACATTCCTTGAATATTTTGATCTGTTGCTCTATGTGCACATGGCGGTATTACTTAATGAGTTGTTTTTTCCGCAATCTGATCCTCACACACAAGCTTTACTTGCCGCTTTTGCATTTTGCTCAACTTATATTATGGCACCTATTGGTGCGTTAATCTTCGGTTATATAGGTGACCGTTTTGGAAGAAAAAGCGTTATTATCATTACTACGGCAATGATGGCAGCCTCCTGCATAATTCTAGCAAATTTGCCGACCTATAGCCAAATTGGTATTACGGCTACTTACATGATTACGATTTGTCGCATGCTACAAGGTATGGCTGCATCAAGCGAGGCAACTGGAGCTCAAATTTTTATTACCGAAATTACCAAGCCACCAGTACAATACGTTGCTGTTTCAACTGTAGGCATATCTTCAAGCATCGGCGCATGTACTGCTTTAGGCATAGCTGCACTGGTAACCACTTCAGCGATAGGCTGGAGATCAGCTTTTTGGATAGGAGCAATCGTTGCAGTTGTTGGCGCTATTGCACGATTTAGGCTTACAGAAACTCCAGAATTTATTCAAATGAAGCTATACCAAAAAGAGTTGCTTAATAAATCAATTTCCGCATTTCATAAAAAAATATCAAAAAAAACAGTATTGGCATATTTTTTAATTTACTGTGGTTGCCCACTTACTTTTTATTTGTCATTCATGTATTTTGCCCCAGTGCTAAAAGGTCTTGGTTATACTTCAGAAAAAATTATTGTACATAATTTTGTGCTATGTATTTTTGCGACAATGATATCCACCTTTTTTGCAACAATGGGCCTTAAAGTTAGGCCTTTGAAAATTTTACGAGCACGTGGCTTAGGCACACTAGCATTAGCAATCATTTTGCCAATGGCCATTATGAACGTTTCTAAACCTACCGATATATTCTTTTTACAGCTAATCATACTATTTACAGGGTTAGAACCCCTACCAGCCGATGCAATTTTTATTAAGTACTTTCCAGTTTTAAAAAGATTTAAATATGTTGGTTTATTAAACTCTTTAAGAATGATCTTTATGTTTACCGGAACTTCGTTTGGCTTTGTTTATTTAAATCAAAGTATTGGCCACTGGGGGCTTTTAGTGATTATTGCCCCAATATCTATTGGTTTTTTATGGGGAGTTAGGCACTTTAAAAAATTAGAAAAAAGAAAAATCACTGAAGATTCTGATATTACAGCAATTGCTGCCTAAGTCTAAATCTTATTTTTCAAGATTAAGTTTTCTTTCCGTAACAATTAACCCTTTGTTAAGAACTTGCTCTTTAGCATAAGACTGTAGTAGTGAACTAACTTGTATGTGTTAGCATTACTTAACGGAATTTTGTGGGGGTATATGCTACATAGCGATCTAGTAAATGAAACTGAGCATAAAGAAGAAAACTTGGTTAAAAAAACTAAAACTTCAGCTAAAAAATCAAAAGCCAATACTGACACAGCCAATGAAAAGTCATATAAATTTTTTGCTGAATTACACCCTGATGTGCAGCAAGGTATGGACAAATTAAATGATTTTTATGCAAGTTTCATAGAAAAAATTCCTCAACCAGCACGGTTAGATCTTTTTAGTGCAGAAATTATGAGCAAAACTTTTGCTGAAACCCACAAAGTATTAGTCGATAACTTTGTTGTTAAAGCAGAAGAATGGGATGGCAAACAGCGTAACTATTTAAGCGATTTAGAGGTATTACTACAAAGAACTCTTGATCGGCTACAGGGAGCGGAAGTTGATCCAGTAATAACTCCTAACAGCAATGATCGTCGTTTTAAAGCTTCAGAATGGCAGGAATTTCCTGTATTTGATTATCTGAAACAATCGTACTTACTGCACAGTAAATATATGAATGGTTTAATGGAATCATTAGAAGGTATTAATGTTAAAACCAAAGAAAAAGCGCAATTTTACATGCGTAGCATACTTGATGCAGCATCCCCTACCAACTTCCCGTTTAGCAACCCTGAAGTGCTTCGTGAAACAATTCGCACCCAAGGGCAAAACTTAATAAAAGGTTGCCAAAAATTACTTGATGACAATTTAAAAACTAATTTTTTAAGCTTACCAATGTTTACTAATCTAAAAGAATTCAAGGTTGGTGAAAATTTAGCAATTACACCTGGTAAGGTAGTATATGAAACTCCGTTGTTCCAGTTGCTTTACTTTAAACCAACTGTTGCTGAAGTCTATGAACGACCATTGTTGATTATTCCCCCATGGATAAATAAATATTATATTTTTGATCTACAGTCAGAAAATTCATTTGTTGGCTGGATGCTTGATCAGGGATTCAGTGTTTTTGTAGTTTCATGGATAAATCCTGATGAAACATATGAAAGTAGAGGAATTAGTGATTATGTACTAGATGGAGTTCTAGATGCAGTTTTAAATGTTTTAAAAATTTCAGGTCAAGAAAAGCTTAATCTTTTGGCTTATTGTGCTGGCGGGGTTGCTGCAACAATTTTGGCTGGATATTTAGCTAAACGCATTGAAAAAAATCCAATAGCGAGTCTTAGCCTTTTGGCGGCCCCTATTGATTTTGATAAAATGGGAGATCTAAAGGTTTTCATATGCGACGAACAACTTAACCATTTGGAAAAACGCGTTAAAGAAATAGGTTATTTACCTGGTGATGAAATGGTTCGGGTATTTAGCATGCTGCGCGCTAACGATTTAATTTGGTCAAATTATGTAAATACATACTTGCTTAACAAAGAAACTTTCCCGCTTGATTTTCTTTATTGGAATTGTGATACTACCAATGTTCCAGCAACCTTGCACATGGAATATTTGCGCAATGTTTTCCTTGAAAATCGCCTTATGGAGCCAAACAGCTTGCAAATTAATGGTCAAGGAATTGATTTAAAAGAAATAACAACTCCAATTTTTGCCTTTGCTACCAAATCAGACCACATTGTGCCCTGGCAATCAACTTATGCAATTAAAGAAATTTGTCCAAAAAACACAACATTTGTACTCGGTGCTTCAGGCCATGTAGCAGGAATTGTTAACCCTGTTCACCGTAATAAATACTGCTACTGGACATCTAAAAAAGCTGCTAAAAACCCTGCTGCATGGGTTGAAAACTCTATAGAAACAAAAGGTTCATGGTGGCCTGAATGGTATACTTGGATTAAAGAATATTCTGGTGAAAAAATCACAACAAATATGTGGAACAATACCCCTAATATTGAAGCTGCTCCTGGTAGATATGTGGTTTCTTCTTCACCAACTACATAATTTTTAAAAAATATTACTTTTAGCTTTGCGTAAATCTAATTTCTTTGCTAAAAATATACCTGGAGCCTGCATGGTGGAACGGTAGACACAGCAGATTTAAAATCTGCCGCCCAAAAGGCGTACCAGTTCGAGTCTGGTTGCGGGCACCAATTTTTTACTTCCAATTACCTTCCCGCAATTGCTTAAGAAGAATTTCCTGAATTTTCTCAGGTGCGGTAGAGTGTGCAAAGCTTGTAATGTATGAGCCGTTTTGACCCATTACATATACAACACTCGTGTGATTTATTAGGTAATCACTAAAGCCTTCTTTTGCTTCTTTTTTTGCGTAAACCCGGTATTTACTCATGGCTTCTTGTAAAGCATTTTCTGTGCCAGTTAACATAATTATATTAGGGTCAAAATTTGTGCTATATAATCTTAAAACTTCACAAGTGTCCCTAGTTGGATCAACACTTACAAAAAGAATGGCAATTTTATCTCGGTCTTTACCAAGCATTTGCAGAGCCTTAGTCATATGCTCTAGTGCCATGGGGCAAACATCTGGACAATAGGTATATCCAAAATATATTAAAAGGATTTTGCCACGAAATTCCGATGTTGATCGTGGGTTACCATTATGATCAACCAATATAAAATCACCGCCAATAGACTGATCGCTTCCACCAGCTTCACTAGAAGTTGTTTCTTTGTACACAACTCCTTTGGGTTCTTGAAATTTGTATAAAGCTAAAAGTATTCCTAAGCCTGTGCTAACACCAACTAGTGCTAAAATAATTAATCGCTTGTATGACATGTTGATAAAGATTTTAGATTGTAGCTAATAATATGATTTTTGTGTAATAAATCAACTGTTTTGTAGCTCAGGTGTTTACATGTAAGCTAACCAAGCTATTAACATGTTGTTTTTAGTAATATTAGCCCCATAAATTAAAATATATTGTATTGCTGTTTGCAGTTTGCTAAAAAATATAAAAATTAATGCAACAAAAAACTAAGGGGCAATACCATGAAAAAGTTTATATTATGCCTACTGTTTTCCCAGTTTTTAATAACGGCAACTGAAGGAATATTCACCCCTAATGAAGAGTGGGTATTAGCGCAAACAAAAGCTATTTTGAGTGGTAGACTTGATTATAATAACGCTTTGCTTGAAGCTATTAGTGATAAAACTGTTTCTGAAGTAGAATGAGTTCATAATTACAACGAAATTTCAGGAACTTCTAATAAAATTTTAAATTTTTGTACACCTGAAGAATGCATAGCTGGAATTATAGCATCAATAAATGTTGATATAAATACGTTAACTACTTCTAGTTCTCATATTTTGGACAATTGTATAGAAACGTCTTGCTATCGTGTCAGTTAAGCTTATCGTTGAAATATCTGATTTAGTAGTTGAGCTTGATCCCTCAAATTGCAATTCGTCTTTGATAATATGTAATGCTGTTTCAAATTGGTAAGGTCCGTACGGTCCATTAGTTATAAATAGAGCATTACGAATTCCATGATCTTTTGCGTAGGTTAGGAATGCTTTCAAAGTATCCTCAGTATTAGCTCGCCTTTCTGCTGGTGGATCTACGGTTAAAATAGTGATAGGAAATTTTTTAAGATCCGAGCTATCCCATAACGTTTGGGCAGATTCATGTTGGTAAGTAACTCCTTCAAATCCCCTACATTTTAGCCACTCAAGCTCTGAAGATTTTAGTATTCTTTTGCCGTTAATATACATAAAACCTTTTGTTTTTATTCCATCTGCAATTAGGTGATTAGTCCAAAAGAATCGTTCTGCAGTATCCCAGGGTGTTCCACCAAAAATAACAATTACATCAAATTCTTGTTTACCTGGTCTTATTGCATCAATTAACCCTAGTACTTTAAAATGAGGAAGGAGATCAGAATGTCTTGCGTGTTGACTAGCTTTTTGAGCCTCTTGATGGTCATCTCCTG
>CANMNU010000066.1 GCA_947499175.1 Alphaproteobacteria bacterium | reverse complement strand
CTGCTCTTGGTATTACATATAACATAATATTAGTTAATAAATGATTAATCAAACTACAATATTTTAAAATATTAACCATGGGCCTGGCCCCAATTTTGCCCTACACCAATATCAACTAAAAGTGGCACCTTAAGCTTAATAACATTTTCCATAATCTCTTTAAGCTTTACTGACACAACATCTACCTCAGAATCAGGCACTTCAAAAACTAATTCATCATGCACTTGGAGCAAAAGCTTAGTATTTGTCGATTTTAAGAATTCATAAATTTTAATCATAGCACGCTTAATAATATCAGCATTACTACCTTGCAATGGCGCATTAATTGCCTGTCGTTCAGCAAATTGGCGAATCATACTATTTTTGTCATTAATACCTGAAATATGCACTTTACGCCCCATTACAGTACTAACAAAGCCATGCTCACGGGCTTGACGTATTGAACTAAGCATGTATTCCTGAATTCCTGGATAGCCCTCAAAATATGCGTTAATGATTTGGCTCGCCTCTTTATTAGTAATAGCCAACTGCTGCGCTAAACCAAAAGCGCTAATACCATAAATTATGCCAAAGTTCACAGTTTTAGCGCGACGACGCAATTGTGGAGTTACATCCTCAAAAATTGCACCAAAGACATCAACTGCCGTACGAACGTGGATATCTTCACCGTTTAAAAATGCTTCCTGCAGGGTTGGGACATCTGCAAAATGAGTAAGCAAACGTAACTCAATTTGTGAATAATCCAAACTCATTAGCTTATGTCCAGGCTTTGCAATAAATGCTTGACGAATTTTACGGCCATCTTCTGTTCGAATAGGAATATTCTGTAAATTAGGATCCGACGATGACAAACGACCAGTTGCCGCCCCGACCATAGAATAACTTGTGTGCACCCTGCCAGTATTAGGGTTAATTGCACCAAGTAGGCCTTCTACATAAGTAGAATTAAGTTTGGCGAGTGCTCGCCAAGCAATAATTTTTTCTGGCAAAAAGTGCCCCTGACTAGCAAGCTTTTCCAAAACATCAGAATCTGTACTATATGCCCCAGTCTTAGTTTTCTTAGCACCCGGTAAATTTAACTTATCAAATAAAATTTCGCCCAACTGCTTAGGTGAAGCAATGTTAAATTTCCCACCTGCCAAGGCATAAATTTCTAAAACCAAGCTTTCCATGCGAACACTAAAGTCTTGGCCTAAATGCTGCAACCAGGACTTATCAACACAAATCCCTGCTTCTTCCATACCAACAATTACAGGAATTAATGGGCGTTCAGTCAGTTCATAAACTGAGCTTACCTTATTAAGGCTAAGCTCTGGCTTAAATAAATTAAACAAAAGCCCTGTAACTTCAGCGTCTTCTGCTGCATAACTTGTGGCTGTCTTTAAATCAATCTGATCAAAAGTTTTTTGAGATTTGCCTTTTCCAGCAACATCTAAAAAAGTTATTGTAGTTTTATTAAGATATTTTTGGGCCAATTCATCCATACCATGACCATGTTCACCGCCATGTAGTACGTATGACATCAACATTGTGTCAGCAATTGTACTAACCTCCAAACCGCAATTTCGCAAAATTAATAAATCATATTTTAGGTTATGTCCAATTTTAAGCACCGATTCATTAACAAACAGTTTAGCCAAAATTTCTTTAACATCCATGAAATTTAACTGCTGTCCTTGCAAATGGTAAAATGGAACATAGGCAGCTTTATAACCTGTATCAGTTGGAATTGCCAAGGAAATACCTACAAGCTTAGCCCGCATGGCGTTTAACGATGTTGTCTCACAATCAATTACCACACTACCAACTGCGGTTGCATCTACAATCCAACTTTTTAAAACATCAATATCTTGAATACATAAATAATTTGAATCAGAAAATATTACAGGCAAAGCTGCTGACTGCAAACGCTTTTGTAAACTAAAAAACCCCATATCGTTCAAAAATGCAGAACGCTCAGGAATGTTAACATTCACAGGCGCTATATCTGCATAATCAATCGGCATTGGTGAATTTTCATCTAAAGTAACCAATAGCTTAGAAATAAGCGCAAGTTCTTGATGCTGCGTCAACAAATCACGGCGCCGCGGTTGTTTAATTTTATCAATACTTGAAAGCAAAATTTCCAAACTATCAAATTGATTTATCAATTCTGCAGCGGTTTTGGGACCAATTCCTGGCACTCCTGGAATATTATCACTGCTATCACCGCACAAAGCCTGCACATCAATAACCTTGTCGGGTTCTACCCCAAATTTTTCAAAAACAACTTGTGCATCAATTGCCTTATTTTTCATAGGATCCCAAATGGTTACCCCAGGTCGCAATAGCTGCATAAAATCTTTATCAGCTGAAATAATTTCAACATTATCACCAACAGCAGCACCTGCCTTAGCATAAGCTGCTATCAGATCATCTGCCTCATATCCAGGTGATTCAACCATAGGCACCCCAAACGCTTCACAAGCTTTGCGAATAAGGGCAAACTGCGGCAATAAATCATCTGGCGGTGGTGGTCTATGTGCTTTATATTCTGGATAAATATCTTGGCGAAAAGTTTTACGGGCCGCATCAAACACTACCAATAGACGTTTGCCATCAACCTTTTCAATTAGCTTCTGCAGCATATTACAAAAACCATAAACAGCGCCAACTGGAACACCTTTGGGACTTGTTAATGGAGGTAATGCATAAAACGCACGAAAAATATAACCAGAGCCATCAACCAAATATAGAGTCATTTAAAATAGATTATTAAAGAATTGCTTATACCCTATCGAATTTCCCTATAAATGCAAATGGTGGTTATTGACCAAACAGCTATTTTCAGGCATATTTTCAACATGAGGGCCTGTAGTTCAGTTGGTTAGAACCCCCCGCTCATAACGGGGATGTCGTAGGTTCGAGTCCTACCGGGCCCACCAGCTGATAAATTAGAATAATTTTTTTGGAAGATGTCCCCAACCACTGTAATGTAGGAAGGGGAAGTATGCTAGGATGTTATGCTGCTTCAGTAACTTTATCTTCTGCTGCATTTACATTTTTTTCAGTGGACTCTTGATCTTTATTTTGTACAATAGCTTTTTCAAGATTTTCATCGGCCTTAGTTTCTACCACATCAGCCTTTTTATCATCAATTTTATTTGGTTCTACTACAGCAACAGCAGGCGCCTCAGCCTTTTTTTGTTCAACCACAGCAGGCGCAACATCTACTTTCTTTGGCTCTTCTACAGGTTTTTTATCCTCAACTTTTACAGCCGGCTTTAAAAATGCATCAACTTCTTCCTGAGTTGGACAAATATTAAAAATCAAAAAATTACCTTGTTTTGAAAGCACGCAATACATTTTTTTATCAGATGCCTGAAAATTAAAAGCAATCGGTCCATTACCACCTGCTAATTTAGTTTCAGCTTCTTGCACTACATTTGACAAGCTCGGCTCAATTACCTGATTCAGCTTGTCTTTTTTAAAATGCCCCACCCTTTTATAAACGTCACCTTCTTTTTCAAGCACAACTATGTAGTGAGTTTCGTCTACTTTAATATCGTTATCTTGCTGATTTTTATTTATATCTTCCAAACCCTTTTTAGGATCCTTTTCAAGGGCCTTAATTAAATCAGCTCGCTGTGCAAGCGTTGACATACCACTATCTTGTGAAAAACCACCATTAAAAGTACAAGTAAGCATTAAAGCAATTATCAAATTTCTTTTCATATATATTCCCCATAAGTATTTTTAACAATTCTACATGAAGGTAACTTTATCGAGCAAGCTTTAATAATACTCATATGCTACTTCAATTCAAAATAAAACCCCAAAAATCAAACTCCCATAGCTTTTTTCATAAAAAATTTCTTAAGTGTGGGGATTTTATTAATAGCTGCAAGGCCAGTTTGACGCACAAAACTTACCAAGGAATTATCTAAACCATAAAGTCTGGTCAAACCATCAGTAAAGAAATATAAACTTTGCTGATCAAACTTACGTTTTTTACGGTATTTTGAAAGTAAATATTGTGAACCGTAATCCTGTCCTAAATTTTTAGCTTCTTCTAAAAGATCAGCTAAATCAGCAACATCTCGCCACCCCAAATTGATACCTTGACCAGCAATAGGGTGCAAAGCATGTGCTGCATCTCCCACTAAAACAGTTCTATCTACTGTTATTTGATCAACCGTTAAAGAGCTAAGCAAAAAAATCCAACGTTTGCTACACAACTTAACTTCTCCGTAAAACGGAAAAATTTCAATTAATTTTTGCTCAAGATCTTTATCTGGTATAGTTTCCCAGTTTGTATCTTTGGGCCCGCACCACACCACACCAGATTGGTACTTACCATCTGCAGCATTAACCATCGGTAGCATTGCAAATGGACCAGAGGGCTGAAAAACTTCCCAAGCAGTCGCATTATGTGGCTTTTCATGAGTAAAATGCGCCACCAAAGCTTTATGGCCATATTCCCTAGTTTTACTTTTAATATTAACTTGTCCCCTAACCCATGAGTTACGACCATCAGCACCAATTATTAAAGGTGCTTTAAAAACCCCATGCTCCATACAGATAATTTCACCAGGAACTAATTGTTGCAAAGTACAATTAGAGACTATATCCACCAAATCAGCTTTTTGCACTGCATCATACAAAGCTGCAGTTAAACGGTCAAATTCAATAATATAACCCATTGGTTCACTACCTAATTTCTGATAATCATAATCAAGGGTCCAAGCAAAACCTTGTTCAAAAACCCGAATATAGTTAATTCTTTGTGATGTTGGTTCTAGGTCATGCCATAATCCACATTTTTCTAAAAAACGTTTTGAACCTAATGTAACCGCAATTGTACGCCCATCATTTATACCATCTTTAGCTGTAGGCTTAGCAAAAGGACCACGCTCTAACAACTGAACTTTAATTCCAAGCTGTGATAAACGCACAGCAAGCGCTGACCCTACCAAACCTGCACCAACAATAATCACCATTTTAGTACCTTGCATCAAAGACTTTGCCCCTATACCATAAGGCAAAATGTTTAATAATTCAAAATATGCAGATTTTAGTAGTTGGCCTTGGAGCCATGGGCAGTGCCTTAGTAAACAAATGGAAAACCAGTTATAAACTTACAATCATTGATCCATTCCAGGAAAATTGCTTGGAATCGATAGATGCACTACCTATAAATTATACGCCTGACATAATACTAATTGCCATAAAACCACAGAGTTTAGCAGAAGTCTTGCCTGAGTATGCTAAATTTAGAAATGCTTTGTTCATTTCGATAGCTGCTGGAGCGACATGTAAACGCTACCAAGAACTGCTGGGTGATGTGCGCCTAAGCCGTGTTATGCCAAATTTAGCTGTTCAAGTAGGTGAATCTGCAAGCGCCTATGTACTAAATGAAAACTGCACAGAATCTGATGATACTTTAATAGACCAATTATTTTTAAAAGTTGGCATATTAAAAAAATTAGAAAATGAAAAGTTGTTTGACGCCGTAACTGCTCTTTCAGGCTCAGGACCTGCTTATGTTTATTATTTATGCGAATGCATGGAAGCCTCAGCCAAAGAACTTGGACTTGACGCTGAATTCGCTGAAAAATTTGCCCGCCAAACTATTATTGGAGCAGCAGCTACTTTAAAAGAATTACCTGATTCCGCAGTCCAAATGCGTGCCAATGTTACCAGCAAAGGTGGAGCAACCCAAGCTGCATTAAATATATTAATGGTCGGCAGTGCCATGCAAACCTTACTTTCCAAAGCTTTAACAGCAGCACGTAATCGTTGCCAATATTTAGCCAGAAAATTATGAGAATTTTAAGAATATTTTTAATCATTGCCTCCCTACCCTTTTTACAAGCAGAAACTGTAGTTTGCAGCTTTGCTATTTTAAAAGATTTATGCACCCAAATTTGTGAAGGCACTGAAATTGAAGTAATAACAATTGTGCCAAATTCAGTTGACCCCCACATGTATCAACCAAAACCAAGTGATTCTAAAGCCATAGCCAAAGCTAATTTAGTAATTACCAATGGCCTAAATCTTGAAGGTTGGATTGACGGCATAATTGTTGCATCCGGCTATAATGGACCAATTTTGGTTGCAAGCACTAATATTAAACCACGCTTTTTGGGAAACCTACCTGACCCGCACATTTGGCACAGCCCTAAACTTATTATTCAAATGATTGAAAATATAGCTAATGGTTTAAGCGCAACTTTCCCCAAACATAAAGAAGCTTTTACAAAAAACTCAGTAAATCTTAGGACAAAATTTCAAACTCTAGAATCTAACATTTTAGAATTATTTAAAAACATTCCCCAAGAAAAACGAATTATATTAACCACCCATGATGCCTTTTTTTATTTTGGTATGTGCTACAACATTAAGGTATTAAGCCCTCAAGGGGTAAGTACCTGTGATGATCCATCGGCCGCAGACATGAAAAAGCTTATCAACCAAATTCGTGACTTAAATATTTCAGCAATTTTCTTGGAAAATTTATCAAATAATAAAATTATTAATACAATATCAGAAGAAACAGGAAAAAGTATTAAAGGAATTTTATTTGCAGATACTTTAAAGGGTAATGATAACTTGCAAAACACACTTATGTACAATGCAAATGCCATTCTTAAAGCCATATTAAAAAATGACGATACCACTTCACAAAAAACGTTTATGCAAAAATTAAAATCATTTTGGAAAAAGATCACTGCAAATGATTAATAGTTTATGGGAAAGAGCAGCACTAAACCCCGCAGATTTAACTGCAAATGAAATACAGCTATTAATTAATGACCGCCTGGCAACAGTAACCGATAATTTAGCTACAGTTAGCCCTCACACCCAAAATGAAACCATTTTTGACCTGATAATGCTGTTTTTTGATAGCCTTAATGAAAAACGCCAAACCATTTTAAAACTCTGGGACAATATTGATTTTAATCAAAAATTAATTTGCCAAAGTCAGGCCCAGCTAATCACAGCTATTGATTGTTGGCATAAAGAATTAAATCTTCATTGGCAAATTGGGGGATATCTACAAAATTTACTGTTTTTAGTAGCACTTAGTTATACTGCAACCATTTGGAAAACTGACACCAGCGCTGACAGTTCTAAAGTTATGGCAAAGGTTGATGAAATAATAGGCTGGTTAAATTCCAGCAAATCAGCACCATTTGATTTTTTGCAAAAGCTTAAAAACATTATTGTTTAAAAATATTAATCAATTTTGCAATACAGCTACTCTACAAGTTTTTCAATCTCATCAGTACTTAAATCAGTACATTCAACAATCACTGCAGTGGGCATTCCTTTATTTTTCATAATCCTTGCCGTCTTTATAGCCTTTAAGTATTCA
>CANMNU010000065.1 GCA_947499175.1 Alphaproteobacteria bacterium | reverse complement strand
GACTCTGACAGGCTTACCATTACATTTGCGGTAAACCCTTAAAGGATTTACTGCCTTGCTCTGTTATCATCAATTCTAGTCCTCTAACCTTAGTGTTATAAAAGTAAAGGCGTTTTCCTGTTTCTGGAACTTGAAGGGCATCCAAAATTTTTATCTTGTTGTTTCATCACATCTTTCCATTCATACAAATGCGTATTGCCGGTACATTTCACATTAGTGTTTTATCTTACAATACTCTTATCCGGGTATACTTTAGAGGTGAAATTCGGTATATCTTTGTCAAATAACATTAAGCTATAAATGGCTTTTTCACAGCGGCTCATAACCTGAAGGTCGTTGGTTCAAATCCAGCCTCCGCAACCAATTTCTGGCTATCTTTTTGTATTTTTCTGATCTACATTCAAGCTAACATTACCTTTAAAATTTATCAAATTACCTGATTTTTGAATTTCATAAGAGTTTGCAGTAATTGTGCTCTCGTTGTGGCAAGCTTTAACGCCTTGATCACCAATAATATCTTGAGTTTTTGTGTTTACAGTCGCATGACTTGTTGTTGCGGTTAACCCTGAAGGATGTGAGAAATTAACATTTTCAAAAAAATGTACTTCACGGCAATTTTCCAAGTACTTTGCTTCACTAGAGGTTAATGAGGACTGCCCCTTAGCATTTTCAAATAAACCACAAGGATTATGCAAGAGCACTATATTTTCTTCCATTTGCACAGCTGTTTGCGCATTAATTTGCATTTTTGATTTAGTTTCTGGGTTATGGGAAATCATTTTAAGAATTTTAGCACTAGTATCAACATGTGCTTCTATTTCAGATTCAGATGATTTTTGATTGGTGTTTTTAGCATAATCTTTCGATGGTCCATTTTTAAATAAAATTATGCAAACCAGAAGCAATGCTACTGGAAAAAAATAACGGAACGCACGCTTACTTTTGCGTCGCATAAAACCTCGAAAATACTTTAAAAAACAAAAAACTTAAAAAGCCATAAACATTGCAAGCTAAACAATGGCGCGTAAATGTGGTGCCCCCGGGGAGACTTGAACTCCCACGTCCTTGCGGACAACAGATTTTGAGTCTGCCGCGTCTACCATTCCACCACAGGGGCGCATCGTGATAATACTAGATTTTTTAAAATCGTCAAATAAAATTTTTTAAGTGTAAGGGTTCACAGATTTAAAAAGAAAAACAATGAAATTTATATAGCCATCAAATAGATATGTTATGAACATAATCATTGTGAGATTTTCCTGGAATAATCACATTTGTTTTTTGGCTATTTTATAAACAAAAATTATGTGTAACGTTTGCATTAAAAGGTAAATGCTACATACTATATACATTAATTGATGATTCAAAAATAAAAATTGTGCCCCAAAAGTTAACAATCCGTTCAGACCTAAATATGTCAGCGTAACCAAGCTCTGGTTTTTAAAAAATCTTGCTTGATGATGAAATCCGTAATCTCCAAACGAAGCAATTACTGAGCGTTTATCGATAAAACGGCGAATAATTGTAAATGCTACATCTCCCCAGGCAAAGGCTAATGGAAAAAGTGCAAATAAAATAAAGCTATCTTTACTAAAAAATAGACTTGGAAACTCGTTTTGTAACGGTGCTAGATAAAAAATAATAGAAAAATATGAAAAGCCTAAAATCGTGCTACCTGTATCGCCCATAAACAAATGTGACTTTGGAAAATTAAAAAATAAATATATCAGTACGCTAATCCACAAAATCCAAAATATGCTATCAAATTCTGCAAAGCTTGCTAAAAGAAATCCTGTGGTCAGTAGCCATTGACTTGCCAATAAACCATTTAATCCATCTAAAAAATTGCAGGCATTAATTAAGCCAACCCCTATAAAAAACCAAATCAAGTATTCAGCAGGGCTTAAACTTTGCCATAACAAAACCATACCTACAGCTAAAATATGGCTCACTAAACGTGTTTTATAGTTAAGTTCTAGCCAATCGTCAATAAATCCTATTACGGTTAGCAAAATCAACCCCAGCACAAATGTTACTGGAATTGGCGCAAAAGTTTGATCAGTCAGATAAAAACCAATAAAAATAAAGCTAAGGCATGCTCCTGCAGCTGTTGGAGTCGCACTAGCATGCGCCGAACGATGGTTGGGAATATCTTTAATGCCAATCATTTTCCACGTCCACAACAGACTGGCTGTTATAAATGCTGCAATTGCCCAATGAATAATCATTTTGTTTAAGCTAATTCCAAATGCAAAGCTTGACCATGTTTTAATATTGCATCGGTAGCCTGAGTAAACGAACCATCCTCGTTATGCAAATTCATACCAGGTAGTAAATTTAGCCCGCCTTTGGATCCCTTAATTCCTTGTACTATTACACGTTTAGCAATCTGACCATCCATTGGCCATAATGGAAAAAGGTTAATACCTCCAACTTTTCCATAAAATAAGCTTAGTAATTTATCTACCATGTCAGCGCGGTATATAAAAGTAATTTTTCCTGACGGTTTAAGCATTAGCAAAGAAAATTTTAACCAGCTTTCCATATCACAATCAATTTCATGGTTGCTTAATCCTTTAGCCACTACTGTAGACACACGACCTTGAGTGTTTTCAAAGTATGGTGGGTTAGAAATTACTTGGCTATAGCTACCTGCAGCTAGGCGCGGAGGTGGACTTTGCAAATCTCCATGAAGAATTTCAACTCTGTCTCTTACATTGTTTAACGTAATGTTATCGTTTGCTAATCGCACTAAATCTTTTTGGCGTTCAATTCCCATAATTCGACAATAAGGTATACGTGAAGCCAGACATAACCCAGCCGCGCCAACTCCTGCGCCTACATCAAGAATCGTCTCTCCAGGCTCAGCATGAACTGATGCCGCCAATAGCAATGGATCAATTGCCGCCCTATAACCTTGGGTTGGCTGCCGTAAAGCTACCCGCCCACCAAGCAGTAAATCCTGGGTAAACGTGTTTTCTTGAGGCTTTTCCGATTGCTCTTGCACAAAATGCTATCCTGAACAGGTTAAACAGGCTAAATTATACTGGAAAATTGACTGTGTTGGATAGGCTGATTTGTTGCAAGCATCCCAAATTATTTTGGATCCGGTTGAACAATTAAGAAATGATTTTAAAAAAGGCCTACAACAAGTAGATACATTAATTTTAAGTAGTGTTTCAGCTAGTGAACCTTTGGTTCAAAACATTGCTAAAACTTTAATCTCTGCTGGCGGCAAGCGTTTGCGACCATTGCTATGTTTAGCATCTAGCCGGTTGATTAGTGAGTTCAATCAAAACAGCATTTCACTTGCAGCGGCAGTTGAACTGATTCACGCTGCAACCCTTTTACATGACGATGTTGTTGATGAATCACCGCTTCGCCGCGGTCAACAAACTGCAAATATGATTTGGGGCAATAAACCTAGTATTTTAGTTGGTGATTTTTTATTTGCTCGTGCTTTTCAATTAATGGTTAATACAGGTGACATAAATTTCTTAGATATTCTGGCCACCGCTTCATCTAAAATTAGCGAGGGCGAGGTTACCCAACTCCGCTGCTTTAATTCTCTAGATTTAAGCGTTGATTCTTACCTAGAAATTACAGAATACAAAACTGCTACGTTGTTTTCAGCAGCTTGTCATACAGGAGCTTTAGCAGCCGGGGCTGATCCCTATTCAGCACAGCAACTGTCGCAATTTGGTAGGTACTTTGGGTTAATGTATCAAGTTGTTGACGATGTAAATGATTATATAATGTCTAACCGTGGTAAATCACAAGGTGATGATTATCGCGAAGGCAAAGTAACCCTTCCAATTTTGTTAGCATATCAAGCCGATACCGATAAATCATTTTGGCACCAATGTTTTAATGATGATAATCAACCATTTCAAAAACCACCATTTGATCAGGTGCTGAATCGTCTACATAAGCTTGATGCTTTTAAAAAATGTGAAACTATCGCTAAGTTTTATGGAAAAGAAGCGCAAAAATGCTTAGCCAGTTTTTCAAACGATGTCTCATATCTAATGCAAATGTTGGTTGAGAGTTATTTTGCTTGTTAGGTGGTTTTATGGCTACCTACACAGAGGTAGCCATTATGTTCAGTAGTTTACTTAATACTTTCTAATACTGCTATTGCTTTTTCTAAAGCAGCCTTAGCTTCTTGTGAAATTTTAACAGCTTCTTCCATTTGCTTGTCACCTAACTCTTTTGTCTCTCCAGAATATATATTTCTCTTTTTTGCGTCTTCAATCTCTTCTGTTGCTGCAGTCACTAAGAAATTAGCATGATCAAGTAGCTGACCAGCCTCTTTGAACTCTTCTTTTGCTAGCACAAGTATTTTACTTTGTTCTTCATTTAAGTTCTTCTTAGCATCTAAAAGTCTTACCTGTTCTTGCGTTGCTTGTTTAGCGTTTTCAATCTCTTGAAGTTGCACAACAACATTTTCATTAGTAATTTTTTCTTTGCTCAGTGGTTTCTTCCAATCTAAATATGCGTTATCACCTTTTGCAAAAACATTTCTTTTTTCATCAAAGGTTGTGTTATCTAAGATTTTTTTATTTACTGGATTTGTTTTTTCGATTTCAGTTTTTTTAAGTGTTTTAGTCGCAAATTCTGGTTTTTTTTCAAGCAAATCATTTTTTGGTGATAGCTTTACTAAGTTTGCTTTTTCTTTGGTGCTTAGTGCCCCAGTAGTTTCTTTATGTTTAAGATAATTTAAATATTGTTTTTTTTCTTCATTTGTCCATTTACTAACGTCTTGTAAACGAAGGGCATCATACAATTTTCTTGCCGCCGACGCTTCATCCCCTGGTTTGAATCCATCCTTATCACCAAGTATTGCGCCTATTTCTTTTTTACCTTTTTCTGTAACAGCTTGTTCTATACCAAGTGCCTTAAATGCTTTTGTTTGATCACTGTCTTCCATGGCATTAATGCCAATTGTGCTAATTCCCAATAGCATTACTGCCTTTAATAATTTGTTCTTCATAAAATCCTCGTATTAAAAAATATCACTACAGTTACAATGTGAATAAATTGTATTAATAAACTCTTAATTCGTTTGCAATGATGATATTTTTTAACAGGTTTTATATAACGTAAGAAAGTCTAAGCCCAACAGTTAAAATCTGTGATCTTAATGAAGAATTAATACTGTTGCTTGATGGAACAGGGCCATGGCCTCCAGCTCCAGCTGGATCATACGTATATAAAAATTTCTGTGTATCTAGGTTTTTTTGTGGAAAAGACATAACTTTGCATTCAACCCCTAAAAGCATATGTGGCGAAACTTCTTTTTCAATTCCGGCACCCCAAACAAAAGCTGTTTTTTTAAAGCTTAGCTTTCTGTTATATGTCTCAGTAACAGAATGCCCTGTAGCATCAATATTAGGCATAACAAAATTCATTTCATGGGAAATTGTGTATGCTTGCACTCCACAAATACCATAAGGTAGCCAACCAGAAAAATCATACCCAAAACGAAGGGTTGCACCCCACCTACTTTTATAAAAAGTTTTACTTGATACTGTTGTTTGTGGAACAACGAGTAGATTTTGAGGCAGATTTTGCTGCTGGGTTTCTGTGTGAATTTCAGAATAAAAAAGTGTAAATTCAGGACCAATAAACCAATTTTGTATAAAAAAACGTATTCCTAAAAAAACTCCCCCTTGTAAGGCTTGTTTTTTTTTAGTTTTAGAAAAACTAGTTGAAGGACTCCTATACAGATCATCTGTAAAACTATCATTTTGTTTATTGCTATGGGTTAGGTAATCTACCGATGTTCCTACCATAAAATCAACCCGTGCATTAACTACATTTGTTACAAAAAAAATTAGCAAAAAAAACACAAACCTAAAATTCATACAACTCTTAATAATTCATTAACCACTTTAGGGTACAGTTAAAACTGCAGAGTAACAACAGGAAGCTATCAAATGTATAATTTTTTTAAGAACCTAATTGTGTGCACTATAGTTTGCATAGCTTTACCTAATTTAGTGGCAGCAGAATCATTTGAAAATCAAGTACAAAATCTTAAAAATCAGTTTGAAAAGACAGTGAATCCGCTTGAACAAGCAGCAATTGGAGCTCAATTGAAAGAAATAGTGCAAAATGAAGTTAAAAAAAATCCTCACCACCCATCTGTGGATACAGTTAAATCATATGGTCTAGCTCCTAAAAAATTTGCAAATGATTTTTTCAGTAACTTCCACGTTATTAACAAAACCATGCCTGAGACACTAATAAAAGAAAACCAGCAATTAAAAGTTGACAATCAACAATTAGTGCTTAAGCAAAATGGCATTACTGAAAAGCAAATTGAAGCTGGAATAAATGATAAAGAGATCATGAAAGCAATAAATTCAGTGGATAAATTAGGTGGTAATTTTTCTAAAATTGGGACATCTACTGATGGTTATGGAATTCATGCTTATGTTGAGAATGAAAAAGGTGAAAAAACAGAAATAGCTATTTTCAAAAATCAAGAACAATTAGAAACTTTTACTAAAATACAATTAGCTTTAAAGGGTAACATCGCATTATCTGCAATGGGCGATATGCAAAAAATTATTAGTGAGCTGCTTACAAAACAAGACATTATGGAAAAAATGTTTTCGTGGATTAAAGATAACGTGGAACCTGAAAAACTGTCTGTGACTATTAATGGTGATACTGCAATAATTAAAAACGCAGCAGATATAGGTGTAACCTTATATGAATGTAAGCCTAGATGGGCGATTGCCATTAAGATAGCGTATCCAATAATCTATCAATTGCAAAAAAATCCATACGCTCAAAAAGCAATAGGTTTTGACACTGAACTAGTAGAAAAAATTGAAAAACTTAATAAGGCATTGGGCAAAGAATCTCTTGATGAATCTCTAGACTATTTATCCAAAATAAAAGATCTTACCGCAAAGTTAGAATTGGCAAACGAAGAAGCTAATGGTTTAGACGCCTTAATGGGAAGTTTACCGAAAGAGTTTCAAAAAGTTAGTGATATTACAAAGTTCACAATGCAATCTTTTCAAATAATTATGAATGAGATAATAGCTAACGCTAGGAAAAGTACTTCAGGGCCCTTAGAAGATTTAAAGAAATTAACAGAGTATATGTTAGGTGGAATTCCTCAAATTAAAGAAAACAAGCTGCCGAGAGACTTGCTTCTAAACGCCTACTCTATAGCAGCTAAATACGACACAAAACTTAGTGATAAAGTGATAGAAAAGTTTGAAGATTTAATAATGTCAACGAAAAAAGGAAAGGATCTAGAGGACGCTTATCAGAATATATTTATAGAATTATATCATATGAAGGTCCAGGTAAATGAGACTGCAGTTGTAGATAAAGACCCATTATTTACACTCTTGCAAGTTATAGAGACTTATTTAGAACATTTT
>CANMNU010000064.1 GCA_947499175.1 Alphaproteobacteria bacterium | reverse complement strand
AATAATATTGACTAAATTTTTTACTTATGCTACCCGTGAATCCGTAACCATGCAACAGAAACTATACTTAAAAGCTAATGGCAATAAGCAATCAATCTACCCACTTTCCTGTTTTATGCAAGGAGATGGTCGAAGCATTAGGAAATACTAATGGAAAAACCTATGTAGACGGCACCTTTGGAGGGGGCGGATATACTCGCGCACTTTTAAATAGTGGGGCATCTAAAGTTATTGCTTTTGATCGCGATCCTGACGCTATTATTCGCGCAGAACCATTTTTAAAAGAATTTGGTGAACGTTTCCAAATTTTTCACGCATGCTTTAGTGAAATGGATAAATATTTGGCACCAGAATCAATAGATGGAATTGTTTTTGATTTTGGCATCTCAAGTTTTCAAGTTGATGAAGCTCATCGCGGCTTTTCATTCAAGCAAAATGGCCCATTAGATATGCGAATGGGCTTAGGAACAAACCAAACTGCCGCCGATGTCGTTAACAAATTTAGCGAAAAAGATATTGCCACTATTTTGTACGTTTATGGTGAAGAACCAAGGTCACGACAAATTGCCAAAGCAATTGTTGCAGCAAGAACTCAAAATCCATTTACGACAACACAAGAGCTAGCCTTATTGATCCGAAAAATCGTTCCAAGTCAAGAGGGTTTTGACCCCGCAACCCTTACATTTCAAGGCTTGCGCATTTTTGTGAATAATGAGTTAATAGAAATAGAGAGTGCTTTACAACTAAGTAATCAGCTTTTGCCGATAGGGGGTCGGCTCGTTACCGTGGCATTTCATTCATTAGAGGATCGCTTAGTTAAAAATCATAGTCGAGTGACGTTTAACTATCATGGACTCGAGTGCATATATACCAAAATTAACCGAAAAGCCATTGCCCCTAGCTTGGCTGAAGTTAAGTTAAACACAAGATCAAGGTCTGCAAAATTGCGGGCTTTTATTAAGGAAATTAGGCAGTAAATGAGACGCTCACGCTTCTTTTTAACGATAATAGCTTTTGGTGTTGGATTATGCTTATTTCGAGTTAAGTATCAGGTTATGGCACTTGAAAAAAGTCACAAGGAAATTGTTAAGCGCATCATCGAAAGTAAAGAATCCATTCATGTTTTAAAGGCTGAGTTGACTCACCTTAATGATCCTGCACGCTTGCAAAAATTAGCAGTTACGCACCTAGGATTTGCCGCACTAAAGCCATTTCAAATTGTAACTATTAATGAATTACCAAAACAAACTACTGAATTAAAATCTGCTATAGATCCAATAGAAGCATTAATGGATGCTTTAAATGCAGTATCTGCGCAACCAGAAACAACTACTGCTACTAACGGTATGCAAAATGCAGTTGCCTAAATCAGGAATCAAAACTTTATGGTATCGCCTAGGCGGTTGGCGATTTTCCCAACATCAACAGCTTTTGCACACGGCACGTCATCGTACACTTAGCACTTGTGCAATTGCATGCGTAGCTTACATTGCAATAGCTATTCGTTTGGTTGATGTTATGATAGTTCGCACTCCTGATTGCGCAACTGGCTGCCAACAAACAGAATGTCAAATGCGCCAAAACATTGTAGATCGTAATGGCGTTATTCTTGCCACACAGCTAGTCACAGCATCAGTTTATGCTAACCCAAAAGTTATTATAAATGCTAAAGAGGCAGCGAAAAAATTAAGTGAACTTTTTCCTCATTTAACTTTTGAAAAATTACTAAAAAAATTACAGTCTGAATCTGGATTTATTTGGATTGAACGCCATGTTTCACCAAAAAAGCAGCAGGCAGTACATTCTCTTGGAATTCCTGGCATTTATTTACAAAATGATCAAAAACGTGTTTACCCCCACGGTAATTTAGCATGTCATGTAATTGGTCGTTGCGATATTGATGGCACTGGGGTAAGCGGTATTGAAGCGGCATTTGATAATTTACTTAACACGAAGGCTGAAGATCTTAAATTATCCATAGATATCCGTGTACAGCACGTGGTGCACAATGAATTAAAAGCAGCAATAGAAAAATTCCAGGCAGTGGCTGGAAATGCAATGGTTATGGATGTGCAAACTGGCGAAATAATCGCCATGGTTTCTTTGCCAGAATATGATCTAAATCGACCGATGCAATCTATGGAAGTTGGCTTTAATCGAAACACCTTAGGTGTTTATGAACAAGGTTCTACCTTTAAAATTTTAAATGCTGCAATTGCTTTGGAAACTGGAGTAGCTAACGCAAATTCGGTTTTTGATGCAACCAATCCTGTGCATATTGGTCGTTTTAAAGTAACTGACTTTAAGGGACAAAACCGACCATTGACACTTGTTGAAGCTTTAGTTCATTCATCTAACATTGCCGCTATTAGAATTTCCCAAAAATTTGGGCTTAAAGTTCAAAAACAATATATGGGGATATTTGGTGTTTTACAACCAGTTAATTTGGAAATTTCTGAGCTAGGTAAACCTTTGGTTCCAAGTAATTGGAATGAAACATCTATGATGACCATTTCTTATGGATACGGTATTTCCGTCACGCCATTGCATACCTTAGTAGCAATTGCTGGTGTTGTTAATGATGGCTACCGCCCAACTCCAACACTGAAATTTGTTAGTCAACAAAATCGTAACGAGCGAATTAATTCATTTAGAAAAAATCCATGTATTAGCAAAAAAACTTCAAAAACAATTAGAAAAATTCTACGTCAAGTTGTTAAGCATGGTACTGCAACTGCTGATATAGAGGGTTACCATGTGTTTGGAAAAACTGGAACAGCTTATCAAATAGTTGGTAAGGGTGGCTATGGATCAGATGCTAATCGTAAGCGCACCACATCTTTCATTGGTGGATTTTCTGCAAAAAATCCAAGGTACGTAATGATTTTAATGCTAGACAATCCTAAAGCAGCCGCAGGAACCTATGGTTACGCTACAGCTGGCTGGAATGCTAAGGCAGCAGCTGGACAAATTATTGAACGTATTGCGCCATTACTTGGGGTTGAACCTGATTTTAATGAAGAAGAGGAATATGCCGAGACTATGCAGCTAACTACTCTTACTGAAATTGAGGACTAAAATGCAATTTGAGAAATCACTGGATCATTTACTTAAAGGTGTTTCCTCAGTTTGCGCCGATTCAAGATTAGTTAAGCCAGGTGATTTATTTGTTTGTATTCCTTGTGAAAGAGAAATTGAAAATGTGGCTCAAGCAATTGCAAATGGTGCATCTGTAATTTTAGGAAGTCCCAAAATTGTAAGTAATTTTTCCAATCAAATAAAATGCGTTGAAACCCTAAATCCAAGGCTGGACCTAAGCTTGCTCGCGAAAACATATTTTAAAACACAGCCAGAAACTATAGTTGCAGTCACAGGAACTAACGGAAAAAGTTCTGTGGTTAGCCTTGTGCAGCAGTTTTGGCAATTATTAGGTTATAAAGCCGCTTCACTTGGTACGTTAGGCTTAGAAGTTGATGCAAATGTGCTTTCCAAATTACCACCAGTACCACCACTCACAACTTACGATAGTTTATCATTTTTTAAATTATTAAAAAATTTAGCAGTGGCAGAAATTAGCCATGTAGCGTTTGAAGCATCAAGTCATGGGCTTGACCAATACCGTATTCATGGCAGCAAATTGTCAGCAGCAGGATTTACCAGCTTAACCCAAGATCACCTAGATTACCATTTAACTATGGAAAACTATTTAGAAGCTAAAGCTAAGCTTTTTACTGAAGTTTTAACACCAGGCAAAATTTCTGTGCTCAATGCCAATTCTCCGTATTTTGAAAATATAAAATTGATGATCACTAACCCAATAGTTAGTTATGGAGTAGATATAACAGCTGACTTATCTGCGACGCAGGTTAGAACGTATGCAGAAAAAGTTATTTTTAATTTAAGTTACAATGGCGAAACGACACATAATCTTATTTTAAATTTAGCTGGATCTTTTCAGGTTGAAAATCTTTTATGTGCCATGGGTCTGGTTATTGGAACAGGTACTCCGTTAGCAGACATTTTACCACTAGTACCTTTGTTAAAATCTGTTAACGGACGTATGGAATTCATTGGTCAAACTTCAACCGAAGCTGATGTTTATGTTGATTACGCTCATACTCCTGATGCTTTAGAGCGCTCTTTAAAGTCATTACGCGAACACACCAAAAATCATATATGGGTTTTATTTGGCTGTGGTGGTGACCGCGATAAGACCAAACGTTCAATTATGGGAAAAGTAGCAACAAGTTTTGCTGATAAGGTTATCATAACTGATGATAACCCAAGGTCTGAAGACCCAGCTACTATTCGACAGCAAATAATAGGTGAACTTAACGTTAAAGAAATTGCTGACAGAAAGAGCGCAATAATGTATTGTGTTGCACATCTTGTAAAAGGTGATAGTCTTTTAATAGCAGGTAAGGGACATGAAATGGGACAAATCATTGGTAATACAACATATCCTTTTAGTGATAGACAACATGCAGAAACTGCCATAGCTGGTTTGAAATGATTAAATCACTTAACTTTCTATTGTGTATAATTTTTTGTCAGCTGATACACGGCGAAGCAATCCAAAAATCTAATGACTCATCAAAACAAGACAAGTCTAAAAGCAGTAAAATTATTGTTTATAGAGATCGCTGTATGGCAACCATCCCTATTAAAGTTGAAGAGAAAAGTCATATTATAAAAGTACCAGGTTCAATTGATCCACAGTCAATTTTATTTTGTCAAAATAATCAAGAAAATCCTACATATGAAATTTCTAAAGAATCTGATAAAGCAACCGAAGCAGAATTGATTCTTTATTCTAAAAACCCATTCATCAGTGAACTGACATATTGTTTTACTGGTATTAATTGGCATATGCATTATGCTGCTGAGCTTAATGAAAGCTTCAATGAAATTTTAAATTTTGAAAGTTTTATCAGCATTGACAATCAATCTGGTGCTTCTTTTGACTATGTAGACCTACGCTTAGTGGATGGTCAAACCGATAACCTAGCTAAAAATCAAAGTTTTAGTGAATACTGTGTTAGCATAAAAAATACCCTTCAAAAATCTCGTGTAATTAGGGTTCCTTGGGTAAGTTTCAATGAAAAAAGCACTGAACAAGATTATAGATTTGATGTTGGTGGAGAATGTTTATTAAATTTACAAGGTGTAGAAAAAAATGTGCCTTTGCAAATTTATTTAAGCTTTAAACAAGCTGAAGAATTAAAAAAAGATTTAGCAAATGGAGATCTAACCTTATATGTGCGTGATAACAGTGGAACTAAAAGATTTTTAGGAATAAATCATCTTAAGTCTGTCAAAGCCGATGAATTAATTCAATTTGCAATTCCTTTGCATTTGGTGACTCAGCTTACATCAAACGAAACTTCACCACTTTCTCAAATTCAAGGAGTTTTAGAGCAAACTGAATTTAAAACTTTGCTTACAGAAAAACTAGAAGAAGCTGCTTATCGTTTCACTATTCGGAACTTTGGCGACAAAGAAGCTACTATTAAAATTATGCTGCCATTTGGAGACAATTCTGTTAAAGTTGTCCGGGAAAGTAACGAACATAAACAAGAAAGCAACAAAAGCGTTTGCTGGCAAGTTAAGGTAGCCTCTAAAACGGAAGTTGTGGTTCGTTATCGCATACAATTAGTGAAAGAATAGTTTTGTGCAGCAGAGTTTGTTACCTTTAGGTTATACTCAAAGTTGTGAATTATGTGATTTTGTAGTTGCTAACTGTAATCAGTTGGCTTTTGAATTATTACATCGAGCAATTGGTGGATTTACCAAAGATAAGTTTATTTGTATCTATGGCGAATCAGGGTGTGGCAAGACTCATCTTTTGCAAGGATTTGCTAATGAATATAAAGTTAACTATTTAAACGCAAAACAAGACATAATAATTAATCCAAGGGATTTAGTATTTGTTAGTGAGAAAGTCTTGGTTATAGACGATGCCGATAAAATAGAAAATGATACTTGGTGGTTTAACCTTTATAACTTGATAAAAGAACAAAATAAAATGTTGATTATTAGTGCTAACAAATCACCATCTATGTGGCCAGTCAATCTAGCAGATTGGAGATCAAGATTAGCAACTTTTGTAAGCACTGAAATGCGTAACCCTGATGATGATACCCTAAAACGTGTACTTGAAAAAATCTGGAAAGATAAAGGAATTGCCGTAGATAATGCAATTTTAGAATATTTATCAAGGCGCATTGACCGTAATTTTCCAGCTATTTGCCACTGGGCTCATAAAATTGATTTAATATCAGCTCAAAAACGCCGTCCAATTACCGTTAGTATGTTGCATTCGCTTTTTGCGGCATGACAAAAATTGAGCTACAAAAAGTTGAGGTAGCAGTTCCTTCGATTCTTGATAAATCACTTACATACATCTGGCCTTTTGATACACACCCTAAAATCGGACAATTAGTTGAAGTTCCACTCAAAAATAAAATAGCCCTAGGAACAATCTGGGGTGTTGATTTACTACCTACTACTGCAACCTATTCTCTTAAACAAGTAAGTAGTAATTATGAATTGTGCCTACCTGAACCCTTTGTTAATTTTTTAAAAAAATTTGCAGATTATACATTTACAGCTGTTGGAATTCTTATTAAACATGTCCTGCCCAAAAGTTTGACACCACCAGAAATACATACTTCTGCGTATGCTTACAATTCCCCCAAACTTACTCATGAACAGGCAGTTGCAAGTGATTCAATTTTAAATAATATGGGTAAATTTCACATTAGCTTGCTAGAGGGAGTAACCGGCAGCGGCAAGACCGAGATTTATTTAGAAGCTAGCGCCAAAGCTTATGAAATGGGCAAACAAGTATTAATTTTATTGCCGGAAATAGCTTTAACTGCTCAGTTTCTCCAACGTTTTTTTGAAAAATTTGGCCAAAAACCTTTAATCTGGCATAGCCAAATTACCCCCAAACAACGCAATTATATTTGGCACCAGGCTCACCAAGGAGTATCATGTATTGTATTTGGCGCCAGATCAGCACTACTACTACCATTTAGCAGACTTGGCCTACTGGTAATTGACGAAGAACATGACCCATCTTATAAGCAAGATGAAGTTATGATTTACCATGCCCGTGATATGGCAATTTTGCGGGCACAAGCAGAAAATATACCTGTAATTTTAGTTTCAGCCACGCCAAGTTTGGAAACCATTTATAACACATTACAAGGCAAATACACCCATTTGAAAGTAGCCAGTCGCTATGGTAATGCCTCTATGCCAACCGTTAATATTCTTTCTATGCGCGGCCTTAAAAAAACACAATTATCCAGTCAATGGTTACATCCAACTTTGTTTGAAGAAATTAAAAAACGTTTAATCAATAATGAACAAACCCTTTTATTTTTAAATCGTCGCGGCTACGCACCACTTACTATTTGCAGCGATTGTGGTCTTAAAATTACCTGTAAAGCCTGCGATGTAGCGTTAGTTCAACACCGTAATCAACCACGCTTGCATTGCCATTATTGTAACTTCACACAATCCATTCCAAAAACTTGCCCA
>CANMNU010000063.1 GCA_947499175.1 Alphaproteobacteria bacterium | reverse complement strand
GATATAAGATCTCCAGCTGTATTTGACAATATAGCCAAGGAGATGCCGTGGTGGTGAATTTGTGAAATACTGTCAATATTTTATAAATACTTAAATCACCATTCACTGGCAGCCGTGTACGCTACTTAGGTGGTGTATCATGGCAGCTCACAAGAGCTTGTTAATTACTAGTCAACACAGGTAGCTTTTAAAACGAAAAGATAGCAATACAAAGCTTAAACGAAAGACAAAGGGAAGGCGGTGAAGAGAAAAAATAAAAATTAAATAGCGCTAATTATAATTTGAATTTTTATATTTCTTAATAAAAGAATAAAAGCATTTTAACTGCTGTAATTTAGTATTTTAATGAAATATTACGATTTAATGCTATGCCTGCATATGGCTATTTTATTAAAATTATAGCAATTATTACGAAATTAAGGTCAGTGTACAGCTTGTGTAAAATATTCCATATTGGTGTAGGATCTGTATCATGAAAAAATTATGCGTTTGCGATGGTTTGCTTTATTAATTTTGTGTTCATTTGGTTTGGTCGCCAACACAGTTAAGGTACAGCTGCTTGCCCATGAAAATCATCCCAAACAAAAAATTCCATTTGTTTTGATTTTTGAAGTACCGCAAGATTCGCATATCTATGGACCAGATGATCTTGATTCTCCAACCATATTAACCTGGAAGTTACCTAAAGGTGTGGTGATTGAGCGTTTACAATGGCCAGCTTTACAAAACTTAAAACAGCAGGACCATACATTTAAGGGGTATGAAGGAAAAGTTTATGTACATGGCGCAATGGTTGTTGAAGATAACGCTCCTTCCAAATTGTCATGCCAAGATATTCAGGTTGAAACTAGCTATATAGTTTGCAACAACCTTTGTGCACCTGAAAAAACTGTGCAAGCTATACAATTTGTTGAATCAAAGCTATGGAATTCGCTACCCAAGCCCCATAAGCCATTAGGTTTATTCACGTTTAATATGTTATTGATGTTTATTTTTGCGCTAATTGGTGGGGTTTTGCTTAATTTAATGCCATGTGTTTTACCAATTTTATCATTAAAAGTAATGACCATGACTCAACATGCCCATTCTAAAAAATTAAAAACTAGTGCGTTGTTTTTTACTGCAGGAACTTTGCTAAGCTTTTGGGTTTTAGCCGGGTTATTACTAGCATTTCGTGCTGCTGGACACCAGGTTGGTTGGGGGTTCCAGTTACAATCTCCAGCGGTAGTTACAGCGCTAATTTTTGTATTTTATGGTTTCGCCCTTAACTTATTTGGGGTGTTTGAAATTGGTACTTCGTTTACAAAATTAGGTGGCAGAGGAAGTGATTCGACGTCACCAATGGGTAGTTTTTTTCATGGAGTTTTAGCATGTATAGTAGCCACCCCATGTTCAGCACCATTTATGGGAGCATCTGTTGGTTTTGCCTTAACTCAAGGGGCCTTACATGGTTTTATAATCTTTACAGGGTTAGCCCTGGGGCTTTCTGGGCCGTATCTATTGGTATGCTTAAATCCCAAAATCGCTAAATTTTTGCCAAAGCCAGGGGCGTGGATGAATACCTTTAAAATTATTCTAGGATTCGGCATGGCAGCTTCTGTTGTTTGGTTAATGCATGTTTTGGCTGAGCAAATTACAGTTTCGGAATTTTTAAATGTTTTAGTAGCATTGCTGATTATTAGTATTGCCGCGTGGATTTATGGTACCTTTGCTGCAATTCAGCGTGTTTTTTATGTACGTTTATTTGCAGCGTTAATTTCTGCAATTTTAGTTGTTGGAGCTTATGTTTACGCAACTACTCCTATAGAAAGAATTGCAAATGAACGTTGGCAACCATACAGTTTGAGCCTTGTTGAAGATTTGCGTAAAACATCCCCAGTGTTAATTGATTTTACAGCCAAATGGTGTATTACCTGTCAGGTTAATAAGCGTTTAGTTTTAAATACCAAAAAAGCCCATCAATTATTTCAAGACAAGCAAGTTCAGCTAGTTAAGGCTGATTGGACCAATTATGATTCCTCTATTACCAAAGCGTTAGAACAATATGGTCGCAGTAGTGTTCCTTTATATATTTTGTTATTTCCAGATGGTACTCATAAAGTTTTGCCAGAATTACTTAGCTTTAGTAGCATTAAGGAAGCGTTAGCAAATCTGGACTAGAATTTAGTAAAGTTAGCGAATAGGTATAAAATTAATGAATGAGCAGCCCAATCAATATTCGTCACATTCGCAAAGCCATCCTTATCACTTAGTTGATCCCAGTCCTTGGCCACTAGCATCATCTATGGCGGTTCTGGTTTTGGCGGTTGGTGCTATTTTATTTATGCATCATATTGATCATTGGGTGTTTATTTTAGGATTAGTTTTAATTGGGGGTTGTTTTATTGGTTGGTGGAGAGATGTTTTAAAAGAAGCCAACACCAAAGGAGTGCACACTAAACCTGTGCAAAATGGACTGAAAATTGGTATGGTACTGTTTATTGCCTCTGAAGTTATGCTATTTGCTGCTTTTTTTGGCAGCTACTTTTATGTTTCCATGAATTTACCAGGGTTTGAAAATTTTGAGTGGCCGCCTAAAGGTATTATTCCTTTTGACCCAATGCATTTACCATACCTGAATACATTAATTCTTCTGTTATCAGGCACTACAATGACATGGGCACACCATGAATTATTGGCAGGGCAATTTCCTAAGGTTACTAAGGCTTTACTATTAACTGTGTTGTTAGGGTTATCCTTTTCTTGTGTACAAATTTTTGAATATGCCCATGCTGCGTTTGCATTTAAAGATGGAGTTTACCCATCTAATTTTTATATGGCGACCGGGTTTCATGGGGCTCATGTTTTGATTGGTACCATATTTTTATTTGTTTGTATGTTGCGTAATATGCGACGTGAATTTCAGCCTAATCACCATGTTGGATTTGAGGCTGCTGCGTGGTATTGGCACTTTGTAGATGTTGTTTGGTTATTCTTATTTGTGACTATATATTGGTATGGCTATAAAGTGTGAAATTTCAGTACCCACACAGATTTAGCGCTTGCGTCCTTCTATCTTTTTTGCTACTTTTTAATCAAATTAATATTATGAAAATTTAGCATGGCGAAGAAAACCTCAACTTTAAATATTAAACTTTTAAGCTCGGCTGATACTGGTTTTTTTTATGTAACTAAAAAAAATCCGCGCCAAAAACCTGAAAAACTTGAACTTCGTAAGTATGATCCTGTGGTTCGCAAGCATGTTATTTTTAAAGAAGCAAAAATAAAATAAATATCATTACATGCAACCAATTTTTAGTAAAATTAGGCTGGTAAAATTATCTTTTTCCAGCCTTTTTTTTGCGTTTATTATTTTTTCAAACAATCTTTACCCAAGTGCTGACCCTAAGTTGTTGGCACGATTACAGCCGTACGTGGTTAGTATTAAATCACGTAGTATTGTTGCTGCTTACGGAGACGTTTCACCTTCTGCAGGCACAGGTTTTATTGTTGATGTTAAAAATGGTTACATTTTTTCTAATGCTCACGTTGCTGCCTCCCATAAGGTGATTGCTCAATATTTAGCAACACTATCAACTGGTAAAGAGATTTCTTTAAAATTAATTTATAGTGATCCATCTGCTGATATTGCTATTTTTCAAGGTGATTTGCAGAACGTTGACATAAAACATGATTTGAAATTTAGCCGTGGTGAGGTTCAAGTTGGTACCAATGTTTTAATTATTGGCAAAAATGAAAATCGCCATTTCTCAACTCAAACAGGAGTTGTTGCTAATCCCAATGAAATTGAGGGTAGCTTACCTCAACATGCAATGAGAATAAGCCTTAATATGCAGGGTGGTGGTAGTGGCTCGATGGTTTATGATATTGCTTCTGAAAAAGTGATTGGCATTATCTTTGCTTCTAATATGTCAACTAGTGCTTTTGCTATTCCAATTGCCTATGGCCTTGATATGTTAATGGCTCTTCAAAAAAATAAAGAACCCAAACGTTTTGCAACCGGCGCTATTCTTGGCTACAGCTCAATAAGTGATTTATCTAAGTACTACGACTTTCCAGATAATACAGCTGATGCATATGTTAAAAAATATCCTCAATCATTTCATCGTGCTTTAAAAGTTGTGACTATTCTTCCTGGTTCACCGGCGGAAGGAGTACTTGAAGTAGGTGATTGTGTTCTTGAAGTTAACGGTAAAGAGCTTGGTCCTGATTTATACAAATTTGATAAAATTATCAATGATTTGGGAGAAGAAAATAAGGAAGCGGAAATTAAAATTATTAGGTATGGTAAAGAACTTAAGGTAAAAATTATTCCTTATAATATGAATGATCGACAAGTTAAGCGTATGATTGTGTTTGGCGGTGCGACATTTTTTGAAGCAGATGATGTCATGATTCGACGCTCAGGATTAAGCGGTAAAAATCGTGTGTTAATAACTAATGCACGTTTGGGTAGTGGTTTTATTGAAAAATTGCCAATGTTTCCAGGTTCAAATCACGCACTTATTTGTGTGGAAAAACTTGGATCACACGATATTTTTACTCTTGATGATGTAGCTAAAGCAATACCTCAATTAATGAAAACTGGAAACTTTACTATTGCCTTTCGTAATTACGGTATAAAAATTGGCTATGATGATAAAATTATTTTCAACCAAGGACGATTGCTTGAGGAAATTACTATTTTTGATCAAGATGGTCAAGCAGATGAGTTTTGCTTTAATAAACAAACCCATGAATGGACTTCTACTCATTGTGGTAATAATTAAAGTTTCTTTGTTGCCTTAGAGCTACAAAGAAAATTTTTCACCCAAATATACTCTTCTAACGTCTGGATGATTAATGATGTGAGATGAGTCGCCTTCAGTAAGTACTCTACCTTCAGCGATTATGTAAGCACGATCTACAACATCAAGGGTTTCTCGTACGTTATGATCTGTAATCAAAATACCGATGTTATGGGTCTTAAGCCTTTTAATAATGTCTTTAATATCCTGCACAGCTATTGGGTCAATACCAGCTAGCGGTTCATCTAGGAATAAAAAATCTGGATTAATCGCTAGTGAACGTGCAATTTCAACCCTTCGTCTTTCTCCACCTGAAAGAGCAACAGATGGTGCTTCTCTTAGGTGCGTAATGCCAAATTCATCGAGTAATTGCTCCAAACGTTCTTGTTGGCTATCTGGGTCTGATTCTACTAGCTCTAGAGCTGCAAGAATATTATCTTCCACATTTAGGCCACGAAAAATGGATGCGTCTTGAGGCAGGTAACTAACTCCCATTCGTGCACGTTTATACATTGGTGTATCTGTTATATCAACATCATCAAGAAAAATGTTTCCAGAATCTGGCAAAATAAGTCCTGTAATAATAGAAAAACACGTGGTTTTACCTGCTCCATTTGGTCCTAGTAATCCTACAATCTCTCCGGTGCTAATTGTAAGATCAATGCCTTTTAACACGATGCGTTTTTGAAAAGTTTTGGTGAGTTTGTTGGTTTTAAGGGTTCTTATGGCAGTTTTCCTTTTTTGGGTAGATTATACTACTAATTTGTGGCTCTTCGTTTCCATGCATTGTAAAAACTTGGGTGTTAAAGTCAATAGTAGCTTTGGTTCCACGTAACTCATTTTTACCTTTTATAAGTTTAACATTTGGACCAGCACATTCAGATTGTTGTTTGTTGAAATCATATGTGCAGGACTGTGCATATAAGTGCGTTTCAGCATAAATAATTTCAACATTATTTTCAGCAATAACATTAATCAATTTTCCTGCATCATCAAATTGAGCTTGCAAATCATCGGCGGTTAATGTGACAGGTACGCTATTTACAATGTACGTAAGTTTAACATTGCCATGGGCATTGGCGTGTTTTTTTAATGGATCATATTGCATACTTTCAGCATTTATATGAATGTTATCCAGTGGATTTTTGGGTGTATTTAATCCGGCAGCTATAGTTGTTAACAAAGCAATGATTAAAATTTTTTTCACAACTTGCATAAAGTAATTTTGCTACTTCAGTTTACATGGAAGTTGGTATTTTTCAACTAAATACTATTTAAAAATCTATCTAACTTCACTTATGATTTAAGAAATAAGTACCATCCCAGTCTTTAGGCGGTGGAATTTTCATAAATTCTGTGCATCGTTCTATGTAAAGCAGCACAGATAAATCATGGGTTCTAAGGTTTTCATCAATTTCTTTGAATTTATTCAAAGCATCTACAAATTGGCGGGTAAGGTACAGGTGGTAAGCCTGTTCAAACTGTTCATTGAACTGAAGCGTTTCATCTGACGGCAGTAGTGTTGGGTCATCATTTTGCAGGCCAACTAGTTCATATATTTTCAAAGGTTTGGTTTTGCCTTTCACCACAACGTTATCTAAAGATCTTACGTAAAAATGGTCTTTCAGTTCACCTAAAACGGTTTCACTAATAATAATTTTGGTACCGTAATATTTGTTTATTCCCTCAAGCCTAGAACACAAATTCACGTTATCCCCCATGGCTGTATAGTTCATTCTTTCACTTGAACCTATGTTACCAATAATAACTTCACCTGTGTGAACACCAATTCTTGTTTTTAATTGTGGCTTGCCTTCGTTTTTCCAAATACGGTTTAATCCTGCTAATTTTTTTTGGCATAGCAGTGCAGCTTTGCAAGCATTACGTGAATGGTAACGATCGGCAATAGGTGCCCCCCAAAATGCCATGATTGCATCACCAATAAACTTATCTATAGTCCCCTCATGCTGATCAATAATGCCGCCTAGGGCGTTAAAATAGTTACACAAATGTACAGATAAATGCTCAGCATTGATGGTCTCAGAAACGGTGGTAAATCCTTCAATATCTGAAAAGAATAAGGTTACTTCTTTTTTACGTCCTCCCATATGTATAGTTTGTTTTCGTTGTAAAAGTCGTTTGACCATAGTTTTAGGTATGTAGTATGAAAAGGACTGAACACTGGTTTTTAGTGCAGCGATAGAGGCGCTAAGTTCTTTGATTTCTTGTATTTTAGTATTAATGACTGGTGATCCTGCAAAATCTAAATCTTTTATTTTATTAGCTTCAATAGAAAGCTGAGCAATTGGTCCAGAAATACTGCGTGCTAGAAAATAAGATGATATTGATGCTAACAACCCAATAAAGATAATAAGATATAGGTTGTATTGGCGGGTTTGTTTTATTGCACCGACAAAATCATCTAGTGGGGCTACTACTATCATGTATAGTTCGCTTGGCAATTTTTTTGGGAAATCTATTTTTAACGATAAGTATTCTTTATTATTAATCTCGAAAATTGTAAAATCTCCCTTAGATTCTTTTGACTTAAACTCCATGAAGGCAACCTTAAGCTCATCAAAATATGATGAATCAATTTTTGAAAGTCCTGTTGAGCTACCGCTAGAAATTATTTCATATTTGTTTGATGAAGCAACAATTTTATCATCCTGATCAATAATATAAATATTTCCATTGGCGCTTGGTTTTGATGATGCTAAAAACTCAGAAAAGCTTTTAAGTGTTATGTCTGCAGAAAATATGCCTTTTACAACTCCATTA
>CANMNU010000062.1 GCA_947499175.1 Alphaproteobacteria bacterium | reverse complement strand
AAATATGGTTTGTTAAACGGCTTAAATCATGGGGCAAGCTATATAACAGAATTTTTTGATTCTGTCTTTCCGCTCAATACTAATATTGGAATGTTAAATTGGATTAAGGAGTTCAATCTATTAAAGGGACTTGAAGACGGATATTCCATCAAGGAGATTATGGGAGTAGTAAGACAAATTTATATAAGAAATTTATCTGATGTTTTACCCCTGATAAGGCAGCATGGTCTCTATTAGATAACTCCAAGTATGCAAGCACAACAACAGGTATAATCACTGCCGTTGCTGACATTCAAAAAAATAAAAATTCTTACATACTGGATCTAATAGAACACCAAGGACTATTTAAAAAGTTTCCCAATGATATTTCTTCGATAATTAGAGCCGTAACCTGTATTGAAAATGATGAACATGTGGAAGTTTTGGACTTGATAAAAAACCATAATTTACTAGAGAGTGTGGCTTTTAACGCCTCAGAAATTATTAGAGCAGTTGAGATATCCCTTCTAAAGATAGCTCCCATATTTTAGACTTAATAGAGGAGTACGAATTGCTAAAAAATATTACTGCCGCATACACTATTGAAAAAATTATCAGAGCGACAAGCTGTGTTCTTAACAACGATATAAAGTTATCATTAGACTTAATCAGGCAGCACAAACTACTATGCAGTGAGAAGTCTAAGTATATAACCCACAACATTATTTCTTCACTTGCCTATATGTTAACAAAACGTCAAGCCATAATTTTGGATACTATTGAAAAGTATCAATTATTGTATGGCCATGAGGAAGAAACCGATTCAATTATCACAGCAATTTCACATATTGAAGAAGAACACTTAGCTTTAACCTTGCAATTATTGCATGATCATCAAATCTTATCAAAATCATATGGTGTAAGCTGCATTATTAATGAAGTAGTGTTTATCCCTTACAATTCACGCTCTGAAATTTTGTCTGCAATCAAAGAACATAATTTATTATCAGGGGTTGATACAGGGTACTTCAGAATGCAAATTATCAGGTCTATAACAGGTCTTAATACAGAGAGACGAAACAAAGTTTTAAATCAAATTAGAAATCAAAACCTTTTGGCAAAAGTTGAGAACGGATGGTTAAGAGCAGAACTTATTCGAAAAATAAACCAAGAACTAAATTAGGCTGCAGCACATAATAAAGTGCTTACTTAGAGTACCCCATACTCAAATTATGAGTTTTTAATCATAAGGCTGAATCATCGGCCTTATGATTTTAAAACTTTAAATCCCCACTTGCAAAAATTATATTACAAAATATTAAGGTTAACCAAATATTAATACTTTTTGGCCCATACTGTACCTCACCCTTCATAATTTGGGTGGGGAATATTAAATAAAAACAAATCAGCAATTTTAATAAAATTATGATAATTTTCTTATGATAATTTTCTAGCATTCCTGGCGCGAAAATTTACAGCCCACTCGGCTTTTTCCTGTTGTATCGAACGTGAAATTGCTAAACTATTGGGGGTAACATCTTCAGTTATTACACTGCCGGCTGCAACATAGGCACCATCGCCCAAAAAAACTGGCGCTACCAATGTTGTATTAACCCCAACCATAACATTTTTACCTATTTGAGTTTTAAATTTGTTAAAGCCATCGTAATTACAGGTAATTGTACCGGCCCCAATGTTAGTGGCCTCGCCAATGCTTGCATCACCAATGTAGCTTAGGTGTTTGGCTTTAGCTTTTTTACCAATAAGTGAATTTTTGACTTCAACAAAATTACCTATCGTAGCACCTTCTTCCACCACTACATTTGCACGCAAGTGCGCAAACGGTCCAATGGTTGCTTGGCTAAGAATCAAACATTCACTAATGTATGAATAACTCAAAATGCGTGCAAAAGCTGCAATACGAACTCTTTCTCCAATATAAACATTCGGCTCAATATACGCTCCAGCAGCTATTTCTGCGTCATAATTCACGTAAGACGTTTCTGGCAAAACGAATCTCACCCCATTTAACATGTGAGCCTTTTTAAGGCGATCTTGCATAATGCTTTCAGCAGCAGTCAACTCTACAATCGTATTAACCCCAAAAAAATTTTCTTCCCTAGCGTATATCACACCAGTACTGTAATTTTTAGCAAATGCCAGCGCCACTAAATCTGTCGCATAAATTTCTCCAGATTCTTGATTCGGCTTTAACTGTGGCAAAAGTTCTCGCAACATTTTAGCATTAAAAGCATAGGCCCCAGCATTTGCAAGTTTATTGATTTTATCCTTTTCATTATGCTTAGTTTCAACAATAGCCACCGGTTGACTTTTATCATTAAGCT
Source organism: Alphaproteobacteria bacterium (assembly GCA_947499175.1). Taxonomy (GTDB): domain Bacteria; phylum Pseudomonadota; class Alphaproteobacteria; order Paracaedibacterales; family CAITNM01; genus CAITNM01. The sequence goes on along the minus strand of CANMNU010000062.1, from coordinate 5,286 downwards.
CAACTCGCCCGTAAGACTTACTTAAATCATTAATTTCCATAGCAGCTACTGTCAAATCAGCTGTTGAATTAATTAAATTTTTAAGATCAGCCTGGTCTAAAAGTGGGGTGTCCGCACAAATTAACAAAACCTTATTAATGTTGCTATTAAGCTTACTTACCCCAATTTGCAAGGCGTCACCTGTGCCTAGTGGCTTTCCCTGTACGATAACATCAACATTACTAGGCTTCGTTTCAAATTCTAATATTGGCGAAGCTACAATAATAATTTGCTCAAAATTTAAAGGATCTATTGCATCAATAACCCACTGCAACATTGGCTTTCCAGCTACTGTATGGAGCACCTTAGGTATAGGGCTTTTCATACGCGTACCATTACCTGCTGCTAAAATAATTACAGCCTTCATTAATCTTTATGCTAAGGTTTGCTACGATACCATACCATGTGTTTACCCCAATGGCTATTATTGGCTTTTATTTATCACCTGGAAGTTGTCATTTAGCATGGCACTGTGCAGAACAATTTTATGAACAAGTTTACCAACTTGAGCCTTGGCAAACCCATGCCGGAGTTTTAGCAGGTTTAGTCCAAAAAATTTTAAATGCTCATCCCGAAGTTATTGCTACAACAACCGGGCCTGGTTCATTTACCAGTATTCGCATACAGTTAGCTACAGCAATTGGCTTAAAAATTGGTTATAGTGCCCAGCTTTTTTGCCCTAATACCCTTGATGTTTTAGAATACGCAGGACATGGTGCCATTCCATGTATTGATAGTTTTCGCAGCGACTACTTTGTAAAAATTAGCGGTGAGATTACTTGCAAAACTGAACCAGAATTAAGTGCCCTTGAATCACAAGGTCAAAAACTTTGTGGCGATTTAGGGCAATCACCTAAAAACTTAGCCGTGGATCTTGTTAAATATTATTTAGCTAACCCACATTTGAAAATATTAGATAAACCAGAGCCTTATTATGTCAGAACCCCTGAATACAAAACCAGAGCGAATTTTAAAAGATGACGCCCCTTGGATTAAACCATTGTACGTTGAATGTTTCGGCAAGGAAGATCCATGGCTAGAACGCATAGCAGATAGCAAGTATGAAGCCTTTCAAGTTAATAAACAGGCCTTCATATTCACCTATATAGTGGGTGATCAAACCGATTTACTAACACTTGGTGTTAATAAAAACACACGAAAACAAGGCTTAGCCACAAAACTTATCAATTGGGTGATTGATAGAGCTCCATTGGGACAAAAAATTTTCTTAGATGTTGAGTGCCAAAATACTGCAGCAATTAACCTTTATAAAAAAATTGGCTTTGAATCTATTTCAATTCGCAAAGGTTATTATCAACAGGATGATGGCACAGCACTTGATGCGTTAGTCATGGCATATAAAAAATCTGCATAATTATTAATAAAAATTAGTCACATTTCAAGCAGTACTTGTATTTTTGATAATCATATTTGGATAATGTAGGTTAGTAGCTACCATATTAATTTTATAAGGATTTAGCTATAGTATACTTAATTTACCTTACTTAATTTTTCCTCACACAACATGAAATTGCACATGGTTAAATTTAATGAATAAATATTTACGAGGCTCTTTTCAAAAATTTTCATTTTTATCCACCTGTGCTAAGGCGGCATTTTTTGTTGGCGCATTACTTTGTGGTAATTATGCAAAAAAGCAAACCTGCATTAATGTGTACAATGTTGTGCCAAAATATGGAGCTGACACTAAGTATTTTGATTTTGTAAATCCCCATGCAACTAAGGGAGGTACTTTAAAAATTTCATCAGTTGGCACATTTGATGGGTTAAATCCATTTGCAATTATCGGCAATAACCCAGCACATATTCGACTTTTTTGTTTTGCGAGATTATTTGAAAGTTCATCTGAAGAAATTGGGGTAAGCTACCCATATATTGCTAAAAGCTTAGAAATTAGTGCTGATAAAAAACATATTACTTTTCACCTGAATGAAAGAGCATGTTTTTCAGATGGAACACCAATTACAGCGGCTGATGTGGTGTGGAGCTTTAATTTTTTGATAAAAATAAACCCCATGATGCTGCATTATTACCGAGATGTTGAAAAGGCAGAAGAACTTGATTCACATACAGTACGTTTTCATAGCAAAAATCCTAAAAATAAAGAACTTGTGGAAATTTTAGGACAGCTTGATGTTTTTCCAAGTGAATTTTTCAAAGCTAACATGACTGAAAATGGTGGCATGAATAAACCGTTCCCCAGCAGTGGCCCTTACAAAATAAGTACAGTTGATTTTGGGCACTTAATAGTTTTTGAAAGGGTCAAGAATTGGTGGGGTGAGAAACTGCCAATCAATGTAGGTTTATATAATTTTGACGAGATTAAATTACAATTTTACCGGGAAAAAAATGCAGCATTTCAGGCCTTTTTAGCCGGAGATTTAAACGTCTGGTTTGAATCTTCAGCGAAGCAATGGCACACAGCTTATAACGTACCACATGTTAAAGATGGTAAAATCATTAAACAAATTATTCCAGATGGTACTTACCAAGTAACTAGTGGATTTGTTTTTAATTTAAGGCATAAAAAATTTCAAGATATTCGTGTACGCCAAGCTATCTCACTGTTGTTTAATTTTAGTAGTTTAAATCACTCAATGTTTTATAACCATTACTACCGTTTAAATAGCTATTATGGTAATGCTGAGCTTGCCCATAAAGGGGTGGCTTGCGGACATGAGCTAGAACTTTTACAAAAATACAAAAATCAATTACCTGAAGATGTTTTCAAGGAATCATTTAAAAACCCGTCATACGAAAGTGATTTTATTCCCCGTGAAACCTTGCAGCAATCTATTGATTTGTTAAAAGCTGCAGGCTGGCAATTGAAAGATCAAAAACTTACCAATAAAGCTGGTGAGGTCTTTGAAATTGTTATTCCGTATTCTGATGTGGCATATGAGACTATTATTTTGCATATGCAGCGTAATTTTGAAAATGTTGGAATTAAGGTAATACCGCGACACTTTGACGCCAGCACATTTTCTGAAATGGTGGAGCAATTTGATTATGATATGGTGCATATTAATATTAACCAAAGTCATTCCTTGGGCAATGAACAAAGGGAATATTTTGGCAGTGAATCAGCAAAAGTTAAGGGATCAAAAAATTTAGCTGGAATAGAAAATAAAGTAATAGATGATTTAATTGAAAAATTAGTGGACGCTAAGGACTATTATGAAATGGTTGATTGTGCCCATGCAATTGACCGAGTACTTAGCTGGAATTATTACATGATTATGAATTGGCAAGCAGATGGATTAAATAGTGCATATTGGAATATATTTGACATGCCCAAACAAGTTGTAGATTCTGCACCTAAGAGCCTTCCTTTTCCGATTTTCACCTGGTGGATAAAAGCCGAACAACCAGAAATTGCGAAACCAAAAGGTTTATTTACAAAGATTAAACAAACTATTAAAGGCTGGTTTTTATAAATGTTAGGATATATTGCACGCAGACTGTTGCTAGTTATTCCCACAGTGCTTGGTATAATGTTGTTAAATTTCATTATTATTCAAGCAGCTCCTGGTGGGCCAATTCAACAGGTCATCAGTCAAATGCGTGGTGACGCTAGCGATGTTGACTCACGTTTGGGTGGCGGTGGTGACCAAATGCAGCGTGAGCAAACCTTTGGAATGGATAACTCCTATCGTGGTGCCCAAGGAGTTGATCCTGAGTTTATTAAACAGCTTGAAAAACAATTTGGTTTTGATAAGCCTGCACACGAACGATTTTGGTTAATGCTAAAAAATTATGCGAGCTTTGATTTTGGTAAAAGCTATTTTCGTGATAGGCCCGTTATTGATGTTGTAAAATCAAAGTTGCCAGTTTCAATTTCACTTGGGCTATGGACCACCTTATTTGTGTATTTGATTTCAATACCACTTGGTATTTGTAAAGCAGTTAGGGATGGCAGTCGTTTTGACATCGCAACTAGTGCTGTCGTTGTTGTGGCCTACGCAGTTCCTGGATTTTTGTTTGCACTATTTTTAATTGTACTTTTGGCAGGTGGTAGTTTTATTCAAATATTTCCATTGCGTGGCTTGTTTTCCGAAGGTTGGGAAATGCTAAGTTTTTTTGATAAAATCACTGATTATTTTTGGCATCTTTTCCTACCACTATTAGCAATGGTTATTTCGGGGTTTGCCAAATTAACCTTGCTTACCAAAAATTCATTTTTAGAAGAAATTAACAAACAATATGTAACGACTGCGCGCGCCAAAGGTTTAGAAGAAAATAAAATTCTTTATGGTCATATTTTTCGCAATGCAATGTTAATTGTTATTGCTGGGTTTCCAGCGGCATTTGTTCATATTTTATTTACTTCAAGCCTCTTAATAGAAGTACTTTTTTCACTTGATGGACTTGGTCTGCTGGGTTTTGAAGCCGCAATGAGCCGGGATTACCCAGTTATGTTTGGTTGTTTGTATATGTTTACATTGCTGGGTATGTTTTTGCATTTACTTGGTGATATCATGTACATGGTGGTAGATCGCAGGATTGATTTAAGTGCAAGTCGTGTATTGCAAAGTTAGTTTAAGGGTTAGTTTACTAGCATTATTTTTATTTTTTTTAAGCTCTTTCAAGCTTGCATCTATGGTTGCATCTGGAACAGTTCAAGAACACCAAGCGTTAGTTTATGAATCACCCAACCATGAAACGGCTGCATTAATTACAGATGAGGATCTTGGATTTAGCCAATCAGGAGTTTTGGTATGCAAAAATATTGTTCTAACCGCAGCGCACGGTATGCAATTACTACTTAACGCAAAATACCCTATTAAAGATTTTGGCAATTACGTCTTAATAACACCTAAAAAACTTTATGTAACTTTTAGCACCGCCCCTAACAGTAAAGTTCAATACAAAGTTGAAAGTGTTTTACTTGACAGTCGTTATGTACGTTTTGAAGTTGGTGAACAGCACAAGTATGATATTGCTATTTTAAAGTTATCAAAACCTGTTGAAGGTATTACACCTGTTGCTATTAATAATGAACTGGCATTTGAAGCAGATGTTCCAATGCAGGTACAAACCTGGGGTAACGCAGATCTTCCTCTTAAACAAATTAAACGTGGGTTTTATTTTTTTGAATGGGTTTTGTTTTTTCCTAATCAAGATGAAGACCCATTAGCAAATCTTCGCACTGTTATGCTAAGTTCTATATTTTTTGAACCATCCGATGTTTTGCCACAAAAACCTGATATCAATTCCTCAGAAAGT
>CANMNU010000061.1 GCA_947499175.1 Alphaproteobacteria bacterium | reverse complement strand
GTACAACGTTTGGCGCAAATGGCTCGTGCTGCAGGAATTCATTTAATTATGGCAACTCAAAGACCTTCTGTTGATGTAATTACCGGAACAATCAAGGCAAATTTTCCAACACGTATTAGTTTTCAGGTAACCTCTAAAATTGATAGCCGTACTATATTGGGTGAGCAGGGGGCTGAGCAACTTTTAGGTCAAGGCGATATGCTATACATGAGTGGAGCTGGTCGCGTAGTTCGCGTGCATGGGCCATTTATGAAAGACACAGAAGTTGAATCTGTAGTTGCCTTCCTAAAGCAACAGGGAGAGCCTAGTTACGTTGATGATGTAACAACAGACACTGAAGATATGTTTTCTTCTAATGGTGATAGTGTTGAGGGTGGTGATGCTGTTTATTCACAAGCTGTTGAGTTTATTAAGCGTGAAAATAAAATTTCAACTAGTTTTATTCAGCGCCATTTTCAAATTGGTTACAATCGGGCTGCAAGGATTGTCGAGATGATGGAAAAACAAGGGGTTATTAGTCCTGCAAATCACCAAGGTAAGCGAGAGATACTTGTAACTTAGCTCTGGCTTAGTTATAATGCATAGAGGCCGTGTAGGCTATAAGTTTATTGTGTTAATTAGAAATGATGGTTAGATTAAGTTCATGAGAGATGATTTTAGCCAAGCCAACCGCTCACAAATGACAGTGAGCTTTATGCCGCCAAAAACAATAGTTTTAGTTGGCTTGATGGGCAGCGGAAAAACTAGTATAGGCAAGCGTTTAGCCAAAAGGTTGGAGCTTCCTTTTTTCGATTCTGATATTGAGGTTGAGCAGGCCGCTGGTTACCCAATTAAAGAAATTTATGACATATTTGGCGAACAGGCCTTTCTTGATGGCGAGCAAAGAGTAATTAAACGTTTGTTAGATCAGCCCACCCATGTATTGGCAACTGGTGGTGGTTCTTTTGCTAATGACCCTACCCGTGAAATTGTTAAGGAAAAAGCGATTTCGGTATGGCTGAAGGCTGATATTGATACTTTGGTAGCCAGAGTTTCTAGGCGTTCTGATCGCCCAATGTTTACTGATTCTAATCACCATGAAGTGTTAGAAAAATTGATAGCTGAGCGTTATCCTGTATTTGAAGAAGCAGATGTGCACGTGCAAACTTTAGACGAGCCAACTAACGCTACTGTAGACAGAGTTATTCAGGCGATGAGTGATTTTATTCGTTCTAAATACCCAAACTATTACGTTTTAAAATCTGTTTAAATGTTTTACTTAAAATAGATAAGCGTGTGTTTTTAAAATATATTCTTGTTTTGGCTGTTTTTATAACAAGTATTGTCTGTGTAGAGACAGCCAAGCCTTCAACTTTTGTTACTGAATGTAAAAAACGTTTAGAAGTTTTAATAGAAAAGAAAAAAGCTAAATCTCAAATAATTTTAGATAGTAATTTTGATGTAATTGCTAATGATACTGATACGTTGTTAAAAGAGCTTGATAAGCAAAGTCCACAAGAGCCTGTCAAAAATCAAGACACCATAAAAATGATTAATCATAATTTGCAAATTTTAGAAAACTTGTTGAAAAATAAAAACAAACCTGAACCAGTCGCACTTGAGAAATCTTATTCCCCAGACTTAAACGGAGAATGCAGTTCTTTTCGTCCAACAAAAAAAGTAAAACCAAGGAAAACAAAAGCTGAACTTGAAAAAGAACGTGAAAAAGAGCCTGAAGAGCAACATACAATTGATCGCAATAAACGTATGCAAACTGAAGAATTAGCAGGGTGGTAATTCTATGTTTACATTGCTAATTGTTTTTGTTGTATTATTACTAAGTTCCTCGTTTTTTTCAGCATCAGAAACAGCAATTACTTTTGCTTCAAGGCCCAAACTTCATCAGCTTGCTAAGGCAGGTAGTAAGTCAGCAAAAATAATTCGTGATTTACAGCGCCATTTAAGTATGGTTATAAGTGCAGTTTTGGCTTACAATACCTTGCTAAATGCTGCTATCGCTTCTGTATTGGCTAGCATAATTTTTGATTTTTTGGAAGAGAATTCTACTATTGCAGCTGTTGGTACTTCTATTTTTACAGGTACTATCATTTTAGTTTTTGCTGAAATGTTGCCAAAAACATTAGCAATTCAAGATACTACGCGTTTTTTAATGTTTGCTGCTCCTAGCATAAAATTTTTCTACAATTTATTTTTGCCAATTAATAAAGCGCTGTCATTTCTTATTACTCTTTTTCTAAGGGCAGTAGGAGTAAAAGTTACCCCAGTCGATCATCATGCCAGTGTTGAGGAATTACGTGGAGCGATTGATATGCATGATGGCCCAGGTCAAGATACTCCTCACGAAAAAGCAATGCTTAAAAGCATTCTTGACTTAGGTTCAGTTCAAGTTTCTGAAATTATGGTGCATCGCCAGAATGTGACAATGGTTAATGCTGATGATTCTCCTACAGAAATAGTTGATCAAGTTCTAGCTTGTCCTTATACACGTTTGCCACTGTGGCAGGGTAATACGGATAATATTGTTGGAATTGTTAATACCAAAGCGCTACTGCGTGCTGTGCGTGCCCATTCAGGTTTGCTAGATGATTTAAATATCATTGATATAGCCCATAAGCCTTGGTTTACCCCAGAAAGTACAGATCTCTTAGAACAGTTACATGCTTTTCGTCAGCGTCGTGAGCATTTTTCCTTAGTGGTTGATGAATATGGTTCATTAATGGGAATAGTTACTCTTGAAGATGTGTTAGAAGAAATTGTTGGTGACATTGCTGATGAGCATGATGTCACCGTACGTGGAGTACGACCACAGCCAGATGGTAGCTTTGTGATTTATGGTAATGTTACAATTCGTGATCTTAATCGCCAATTTGATTGGGAGTTGCCTGACGATGTAGCAGCAACCCTTGCTGGACTTTTAATTAATCAATTCCGTATTTTGCCAACAGTTGGTCAAATTTTTAATTGGCGTGGTTTTCGTTTTGAAATTTTACGCCGCCAACGTAATCAAATTACTTTAGTTAAAGTTATGCCTGCTGCACAAGTGATTCAATCAACTCGCAAATAGCTAATAGGATGAATTTCCGATAATTGAGTAGTTGTTTGTTCAGTAATTCTTGAAAAATTTTTAGTTGCTTCAATTTCTCCGTGTTGTACTAGATAGGCTATTATCGATATAGCCGTTGAAACGCTAAGAATAGTAATAATATGTAGCATGTGATCTCAGTAATTTTTTTTATAATGCAACTATGGCATGTGAATTATTAATAGCTAGTTAACCGAATTTACAATTTTTCAAAAATTTTTACCTACATTTATTAAAATAATTAACACAAAAAGCCTTAATATATGTATACTACGTTCAATAAAATAACGTTATTCGCATAGCAGATAAGACTTGAGGGAATATCATGGATTGGGACAGATTAAGAATTTTTCACATAGTTGCCCAAGCCGGTACTTTGACTGAAGCTGGTAATGCTTTAAACATAAGCCAATCTGCAGTTAGCCGCCAAGTTAGTGCTCTTGAAAAAAGTATTGGTGTTAGATTGTTTAATCGTCACGCACGTGGTTTGGTGCTGTCTGAGCAGGGGGACCATCTTTTTAAAATTACCAGAGAAATTTTTGCTCAAGTAAGTGCAATTAGTACAATTATTAGTGAGTCACGAGATGGTTTGTCTGGCTCCTTAAAAGTGGCAACAACTGTTGGTATAGGGTCAGTTTGGTTAGCCTCTCGCCTTAAAAGATTTATGCATTCTTACCCAAAGCTACGCCTAGACATTCACTTAACTGATGGTGATGTTGATTTTACTATGCGTGAGGCTGATGTTGCGATTAATTATCGTCAAGCTTTTCCATTGGATTACGTTATCCAAAAAGAGTTAGGTATTATTCGTATGGGAGTTTATGCCAGCAAAGAGTACGTGCAAAATTTTGGTATTCCAAAAGTAGCTGAAGACCTTGATTGTCACCGTATTATTGCTTTTGGTGACAAAGAAATCTCGCCAGTTGGAAATGTTAGTTGGTTGCTACGCTTTGGTACGAAGTCTGGTATTGCGCGTGTTCCTTATTTATCAATTAATAATGCGTACGGTATGTTACAGGCAGTGAGGGGTGGAATCGGCGTTGCAATTTTAGCAGATTTTATAGCCGCAGATCATGATGATTTAATTGAATTATTTCCAGATATTCAAACCCCAAGCATGCCCATGTATTATACTTATCCTAAATCACTAGATGGTTTAGGAAGAATTAGAGCTTTGTATGAATTTATGAAAATAGAGCTTTCTCAAAGATCAAAAAAATAATATTGTTATGCATTTATTTTTTTGACACCAACAATATATTGCCAAATTAACTAATTATTAACCAATTTATGGTCATATTAATATAGAATTCACTTTGTTATTAGGAGTTCTTATGGCTAAAAATTACTTCAAAAGTTTTTTATTAGTAATAATTTGCGCAAACGCTATATCCAATCATGTTGCTGCTGCTGAGGCAAGCCCTGCTTTTCATGAGAGTGAAGGTGGTGTAAATAATCGTAAATTTATGTGCCTTCCTGATCATGGTCGAAAAAGCTTTAATTTGCTCATGGAAGAAAACCCTCAACTTTTAGATGAGGATTATTTTGCCAACTTCATGATGGCACCACAAAAAATGGCAAGTAGCATGAATTTAAGTCATGGTTTCCCAGAACCTTCTGATCAGGGAACACTAGGCTCATGTACAGCGCACGCACTTACCTCTATTCTTTTGTACGATATAAAAAGACAAAATGATGAAAAAATAGCCCCTAGTCTGAAATCTACACTTTACCTGTACTGGTGGTCGCGCTATTTGGAAGGAACTGTACCTTATGATTCTGGTGTCAGTATTTCTGATGCAATTTTGGCATTGAAAACAAGAGGTGTTTGTAATGCTGATCTTTGGCCCTATTACATCGATACTTTTAATATAGCTAAAACGACTAAAGAAATGGATGCTGATGCCTTAGATTTTAAGTGTGCATACCCAATTAAAGCCAGTTCTGTTGCTGCTAATTTAGAGACAATGAAGACTCTTTTAAACAGGGGTATTCCATTTGTTGCAGGGCTTAGAATTTATGAATCATTTGATAGTAAGGTTGTTGAGAGTACCGGTGTCGTGCCTATGCCAAAAACAAAAAAAGAAAAGTACAAAGGGCGTCATGCTGTTGTTTTTGCCGGATATGATGATGAGAAGTATGGTGGTTCATTTTTTGTTAGAAATTCATGGGGTAAAAAGTGGGGTACAAGTTTTAATGGCAAAGATGATGTAAGTGGATACTGTTGGCTTCCATACGAATATGCTACTAATCCAAGTCTTGCCCGTGATTTTTGGACAATTAGCAAGATGGTGGTGCAAGAAAAAGCTGATTTATCTGATGATGATGCTAATACAAGCAACTCATGTTGGGATTTCTTTTTTTCAAAACGAAAAAATGGAAGTAATCCTTATAAGGAAACGTTTCCTAAACACCTAAAAAATATTGTGGCTAATGATAATAAAGAAATGGCTCCCTAATACTGCGAATTTTTTTGTTAATAATCAGGTTTTACTGCACGTTTTTTGTGCGGTAAAATCTGTGTTTAATTAATATTTTACAAAGTGATAAGCTAAATCTTTCGTTCCCTGGGATGATTAATACTTAAAAAAACGTAAGTAGCTGGTAATAATGAAAGAAGGCAGTATTGCACCAACTAGACATTATTATTGATTGGGAAAAATATTCCTAAAATATTAAGCAATACCTTGAATTTTTTGCCAATATTGCGTACCTTAACAAAGTGCGTCCTTAGCTCAGCTGGATAGAGCGGCGGCCTTCTAAGCCGTAGGCCAGAGGTTCGAATCCTCTAGGACGCGCCAACTATTTTGCCACTTTTTTGGCTCTATCTCTGGCTCACACGCCTTCTTACATAAATCAACTATGGAACATAACCCTCCTCAATACCCAATAAAAGAAGATAAATCTTGTTCTGATGCTAACTTTTTGCTAACGTGAGCACACCAAGAAAATCAAGAGGTTTTCAAATGCCCCAACTAACTAAGGCAGTAATTGATAGAAGCCCCAATAAGCCAAAAGACTATATCATATGGGATGACATAATAGCGGGCTTTGGTTGCAGAATTTATCCGTCTAAGAAAACCTTTGTATACTCTTACCGGTCTCCAATCAATAAAAAATCCTCTTGTATTAAGATTGGTGTTTATGGAAGCATCACCGTTGATGAAGCCAGAATACAGGCTAAAAAGTTTGCACATAGTGTGCAAATAGAAAAAATTGACCCCAAGGAATTAAAAAAAGCAAAACAAGTTGAGGCGCAGCAGTCTATTACTTTTGGAGAGTTCTGGCAGGTATTCACAGAAAAATATATCAAACAGCACCATAAACCTTCTACAATTAACCGAGATTCTTCAAGAATCAAAAACTATATACTGCCTTTTTTTGGCAAAAAATATATAACTGAAATTGAACGAAAAGACATATTAGAGTTCACAAATTCTTTATCCAATGGCACTAGTGCAAAATGTCTTATATTGTTAGGCTGTGCTTTCAATCAAGCCGAATTATGGGAGTATAGACCTCGAAATAGTAATCCTTGCCGAGGAGTACCTAAACATCCAGGCAAGATGATGAACCGTTTTCTAAGTGACAATGAATTAGAGCGTCTAGACCAAGTTTTAGCTGAGCGAAATGGCACTGATGCTGATTCAAACTACACTATCGCTGTTTTTCGTCTTCTTATTTACACAGGTTGCCGTTTAGGTGAGGTTCTAAGCCTAAAGTGGGATGATGTAAACCTTAAGGAAAATTTCATACACCTTAAGGACAGTAAAGTAGGAGAACGAGGTATCCCGTTAAATGAGAGTGCTAAAAATGTAATTTTAGGACTTCAAAAAAAACCAGACAATCCATATGTGTTTTGTGGTAGTAAAGCTGGTTATCATTTAATTAAAGTACACAATACATGGAACAGGATACGTAAAAAGGCTGGCATTCCAGATGTAAGGATTCATGATTTGCGTCATTCTTTTGCTAGTTTTGCTTTAAAGAAGGGAGTAAGTCTTTATGGGGTATCTAAACTTTTGGGACACAAAAATATTGCAACAACCACACGTTATGCGCATTTAGAGCTAGAAGAATTAAAGAAATTAACGAATATTGTAGATCAAGCCTTTAGCAAATGCGGTTAGTCTGCTGAGATTTGTAATTTTTCTTTCGGCTCAGTCATTAAGATCTGGGGAGTTGTAGCTGTGCTTTCTTTAACGAGAGAGTTGAGTTTTTGAGCCATCAACTCAAACAATCAAAATGGCTCTAAAATACCCAAGTAATAGTTTTTACTTTGGGGGCGGATTATCGGGATCGTACATGCGGATTTTTAACTTCTTTTCTTCGGCGTCCCCATTGCCTTTTAGCCCAGTCATTAATGCTTGGGAAGTCATGCCAGTGCTTTCTTTGACGAGAGCATTGAGTTTTTGGGCAAGTGGTTCGGTCGGTTCTTTGGCAAACTTGGTGGCCAGATTCAAGAATCGTTTGTTGGTCAAAAGCTCAGTGAGCACAGCTCCACCACCTATGACCTTAAACGGAGTGATAAA
>CANMNU010000060.1 GCA_947499175.1 Alphaproteobacteria bacterium | reverse complement strand
AGTGGTAAAACTTTTTGAATGATTTCTAAAATTTCTTTTGCTTCTTTGTCATTGCCGCGGGCGCGTTTTTCTAAATTTGGCACTCGTTTTTCTAATGATTCAAGGTCAGCTAAAAGTAATTCAGTTTCGATTGTTGTTAGATCACGAAGTGGATCAACGGAGCCATCAACGTGGGTAATATCATCGTCTTCAAAGCAACGTAAGACATGCAATATTGCGTCAACACTGCGAATGTGGCCTAAAAATTGGTTGCCTAGGCCTTCGCCTTTACTGGCGCCGCGTACTAGACCTGCAATATCGACAAATTCTAATTGGGTGGGGATAATTTTTTGTGATGATGCAAATTTTGCCAAAATTTCTAGTCGGTCGTCAGGTACGCCAACGCGGCCGACATTTGGTTCTATTGTGCAAAAAGGATAGTTTGCAGCTTGGGCTGCGGCTGTTGCTGTTAGTGCATTAAACAAAGTTGATTTGCCAACATTTGGCAAACCAACGATTCCACAATTAAACCCCATGATATTCTCAAATAATTTTTTATGAACCAATGACACAAAATCTAGCATAAATGGTGTGATTTGGCTTGATAAAAATCAATTTATTATGAGATTCTGAGGGTTTTAATCCTATAATTACCTTAAAATAATTAATTAACGTGTCAAAAACTGATTTGCTTGATTGACTAATTCGTCAATAATTTCTGCGGTTGATTGTTCTTTGGTAACCATGCCAACACTTTGCCCGGCCATTAATGAACCATTTTCAATGTCACCATCAATTGCAGCGCGGCGTAGTGAGCCGGCCCAATAATGTTCAATTTTTAGTTGTGCCTCTTTTAAATCGAGTGAGCCGTTATCGTATTCCCTAATTACATTGGATTGAACTGAAATAAATTCTTTACTAGCTTTGTTGGCGATTGCTCTTACTGGAATTACAGGAAAGCGTTGATCTAATTGCGTTGACATAATTGCATCACGTGCTTGAGCGCGTATAAAGGCTTGTTTGAAGTTATGGTGGGCGGGAGATTCATGGGCGCAAACAAAACGTGTGCCTAGCTGGCATCCACTTGCCCCCATTTGTAGCTGGGAAACGATAGCTTCTCCTCGTCCAATTCCTCCAGCAACGAAGACTGGGATATCACGAATTTCAGGTAGAATTTCTTGGGCTAATACGCTAGTTGAAACAGGGCCAATGTGTCCACCGGCTTCACATCCCTCGATGATTATAGCATCTACTCCCATTTTGATAAGTTTTTTTGCAATGACCAAAGCTGGGGCAAAACCAATAATTAGACAGCCATGGTTTTTTAAACGAGCAAAGCTTGCTGAGGTTGGCAAACCTCCAGCTAAAACTACATGGCGAACTTGGTGTTTACCGCAGACATCAATCATTTCTTCAAGTAGTGGGTGCATAGTAATTAAATTAACGCCAAATGGTTGGGTTGTTATAGCTTTTGTGCGTTCAATTTCGGCATTTAATAGTTCTGGAGTCATTGCTCCACTAGCTACAACGCCAAAACCACCAGAATTTGAAATTGCTGCTACCAAATTATGGTTGGAAACCCAGGTCATGGCTCCACCTAATATTGCATATTTAGTTCCTAAAAATTCGCAACCTCGGCTCCATAGTTGCGTTAAATGCGCGGATGAGGTTGTTGTCATTAGGCTGCTTCCTTTTCGTTTGTGTTTTGGTCAAGCCCGAATGCTTTGTGCAGTGCCGCCAGTGCAGGTTGCAATGATTGTTGATTAATTGCGACGGACATTTTAATTTCTGATGAATAAATCATGTGAATGTTAATTCCTTCATTGGCTAATGTGCGGCAAATTAGGGCAGGAATGTCCATATTACTGCGTAAACCAAAGCCAATAACAGTGATTTTGGCAACATTTTTATCAATTGCGATATCACTAAAATTAAGAGTATTTTTTGACGCTAGCATGGTGGTTTGAAAGCGTTCAATATCGCTACGATTAATCATACCATCCATGTCAATATAACCCTCACGGCTATGTGATTGAGTCATCATATCTATTAAAATATTGGAGTTGCCCAAGTTTGTGTAAAGTTTTGCAGCAACTCCAGGTTGATTCTTAAGATTTTTCAAAGTTACTTTAGCTTCATGCAAGTTGTGCACTATACTGGTGACGTTAGATTGATTTGTGATCAATTTATCTTCAACAATTTCTGTACCTTTAGGGGAGTCAGTTAAGCTTGACAGAACCCTTAACTTAACCTTGTGTTTCATTGCCATTTCTACGCAACGAGGGTGTAAAACTTTAGCACCGGATGATGCCATTTCAAACATTTCGCTATACCCTAAAGTGTCTTGTCGACGAGCTGACGGCACTAGACGTGGGTCGGCTGTGTAAACTCCATCAACATCGGTATAAATATCACAGCGATCAGCCTTAAGAGCTATAGCCATAGCGACTGCGGTTGTATCAGATCCGCCGCGACCTATGGTTGTAACTAATCCTTCGCTGCTTAACCCTTGAAAGCCAGCAATTACAGGTACTTCGCCTTTGCTAAGTCCTTGAAGAATTTTTTCAGGGTTGACATGCAAAATTCGCGCATTAGTTGCTGTGCAATCGGTATGAATTGGTATTTGCCAAGCTAGGTATGAGCGAGCCTTTAGGCCAATTTTTTTCAAAGCTAGTGCAAGAAGGCCGGCAGTTACTTGTTCACCTGCACTGGCTACGACATCATGTTCTGGCGTTGCTTCATGTGGGCATAATGCTTGGCAATATCCAACCATTTGATCGGTAATTCCAGCCATAGCTGAAACTACAACTACAACTTTATTACCGTTGATAATTTCTTGATGTACAACTTTGGTTACATGCTCTAGACGTGCTAGATTAGCAACTGAAGTTCCACCAAATTTTAAAATATAAAGAGCCATGATTCTAATATGATATGTTAAGTGCTGAATAACAAGTTAATGAACTTACATTAAAGCGAATTTTTAGTTTTTTTTAAAGGAAATTATTTATGAATATGTCGAATGCTTCGCAAACTTCTCATTTTAATAGATTGTCATCTCAGTGGTGGAATGAGGATGGTGCTTTTGGGGTGCTTCATGCCATGAACCCTGCTCGTATTAAATTTATAAAAGATTTGGTTGTGGAGCATTTTCCTTTACAAGGGTTACAAAATTTAAATGTTTTGGATGTTGGGTGCGGTGGTGGCATTGTTTGTGAGCCACTGGCAAGGCTTGGTGCCCATGTTGTTGGAGTTGATGCTAGTGATACCGCCATAACCGTTGCTAAGGATCATGCCAAAATTCAAAATTTAGCTATTGATTACCGCTGTGTTGATTTGCAAGATATTGCTGAAACTTTTGATTTAATCACTTGCCTTGAGGTTGTTGAGCATGTGGATGATTTAGCAAAATTTGCTAATGATTTAGAGAAAAGATTAGCGCCTAAGGGAATATTGGTGCTTTCAACCATAAATCGTACTTGGTTTTCTTATATGGTGGGTATAGTAGGGGCGGAGTACTTAACCCGTAAAGTTCCGGTTGGCACCCATGATTGGCACAAGTTTGTAGAGCCTGCGCAACTGGTGGCAATAATGGAGGGGCAGGGCCTTAAGGCAATTTGCCTGAAGGGTTTGAATTATAGTTTGCGCCAGGGAGATTGGTGCCTTGGGGGACGGCTAAACATGAATTATTTAGCCGGGTTTATGAAAAGGGGCTAATTGAATGCCCCTATACCGCTCATCTTTCAAGTTTTGGGTTCAATGAGCTGCAAGATCTGCGGTGCTCATGTACTAATGTGTACATTGCGCTCCTTGACTTTTGTTCTCCTGCCCAACCCCTGAAATATTTCGGGTATATTTCTAAAGTTTTTAAAAAGTATTTTTTTGATTACGTTTTTCTAAATATTCGATTAATTTATCTGCCGCATCTTTTCTCCTCTTTTCCACTAGGTACTCTATTGGGGTTTGTCCTTTATTGTTTTTTAAAGTTAGGTCAGCTCCATTTGCTATTAATAAATCAACTACTTTGTTTCTTTCTAATTCTTCGTCAGAATTCGGGATAATTGCGTAGTGGAGCGGGGTGTTGCCATCTTCATCTTGGGCATTAACATTGGCTTTTATTGTACCACTTAAAAACATTTCCAATACTTTAAAATTATGAAATTTAGCCGCAGAGTGAACGGGTGTTATATTTTCTTTATTATTAATGTTAGGGTCAGCCCCATGTTCAAGTAAAATTGCAATTACTTGATCATTGAGTTCCTTTTCTGTTTCGTTCTTTCTTTGTAAAAGACACATGTGTAAAACTGTGTTATTGTATTTATTTTTTGCATTAACATCAGCTTTAATTCCGTTTTTTGGATCTAGAATAAAATTTAAAATGTCTTTGTTGCCAGAGTCTGATGCAATTTCGGCTGCGTTGTATAATGGTGTACATTGAGCTCCATTCCTCTGGTTGAAATATTTGCTAACATCAAGATGTCATTTTACATTGTTATACAATAATTCTATGTCTTCTATGTTTGTTACTACGTGAGCTGCTGTATCGCCCAGTATATCGGTTACTGTGTAGTCAATGGCATTGGAATTTTCCATTAAAGTACGAAATTTCCCCTTTTTTATTGCTTCTAAAAGAAGTGGTGAGCCACTTTCGTTTTTCATAGTGTTTATTGTATATATTTTTGCAAATAATTCTCCAAGTTTCTGATCGTCTAAATCTTTATTATTAAGGGCGTCAAATATTGGGTCTACTAATGGGTTGAATCTATTGTCTTTGCTGCCTATGAGTAATGGATTCCAATACTGTGCCCATTTTTGATTGTTCATTGCTATGAGTTCTTTGTAAAAACCAGCATTATTTCCAAATAGTTTATTTGAAGTACAATTTGTATTGAAGTCAAAATCATTATCATTAATTTCTATTAGTGCAACAGGTTTTTCCCAACTGTGGTTGTATTTCTGAATATTTTCAGTGTTACTATATTTAATGGCAACTGACTGATTATTTCCACGTTTTAAAACAAAATGTATTCCAGGTTCACTGCGCTGTATAACGAAGGGATCGCTAAATGTTAGTAAGAAATAATGGGGTGATAAATAACTTGAAACAAGATCACCTTTTTTATTAGCCATGTCTATGCTAGCAAGATCAGCAGCCATTATGCCTTTTTTGGGGATTAATAAATCACGTAGCTGAATAATGGTGCCTGGGGCATCGCAAAGGTGCATGAAACAATAGCGTGATACGATTAAATCAACCTTATCTTTTAATATTTTTCCAATTGTAGTTTCGCTAATGTTTTCAATTTCAATTTTTCCAAGTAGGTGGTGCTTGATATTTTCATCAATTGTTTTGGTGATTTTTTGGTTTCCACTAATGAGTATTTCTCCTGCTAAACCATAGATGGTTTTTAGTGATTCTCCGGTTAAGCTATAAATATCAATTTTTTTATTAAAGAACAGTTTTGGGTTTTCTTCTTTCATTGTTTTAATATGCTCTAGGACGGTTTTACCCCACTTTCCATTGCCGGCTCCAACATCAACAATAATAATATTGTCTTTTGTGTTTATTAAGCCTGTAATTATGTCTTTGGGGTTGATTCCGGCAAAAGAATAATCTTCTGTGCCATAAAATCCAAACTTGTTTATGTTTATGGTTTCTTCAGTTCTTTCTTTAAATAATTGTTCTATAGTTTGCTTGATTGATTTGGGTCTTAATTCTTGTATGGATTGTGGTTTTTGAATTTGTATTTGAATTTGCTGCTGGTACTGATGGTCTTCATTTTCCATAGCGTTTGTAGTAAAGCAAAAGAGGGCTACGCCTGCAAGTATTGGTAGTATTATTCTCATATTATATAAAATTTAGCTTTAACTATGTTTAGTGAATCATATATTAGTTAATGATTGATTAAACAATCAAGTTTTAAGAGACAGTTTGCCAGTTATAGGATTGTTTTTACAGCCCAACTTTAGCTTTGGTTTGCACAAAAGTAACGATTTCTTTTTCAAGGGTGGCTTTGGTGAGTTGGAATTTTTTCAAGGAATTTCCGGTTAACTTGCATGTTGGTAGCGACTGAACCTTCATGGGGTTAATGTGTTTATTATTTAATAATACTTCAAAATGTAGGTGGGGGCCAGTGGCCATGCCTGTTTGGCCAACTGCACCAATTGTTTGGCGTTGCCCTACGATGGCGCCGCATTTAACGTTAATGCGACTTAAGTGCCCATAAAGGGTTTTGTATCCGCTTGTGTGGGTAATTTCTACGCAATTGCCATAACCGCCATACCAGCCTGCGCGTGTGACTTTACCATCACCTGCAGCAAGTACGGGTGTGCCTTTTGCTGCGGCGAAATCAACCCCTGTGTGCATTTTTGTATAGCCTAAGATGGGGTGGAGGCGCATGCCAAAGCCTGATCCTACGGTTAATTTTGTAGCGTTTAATGGGGTTTGCAAAAGAGAACGATTAATACTTTGGCCTTGGCAATCAAAAAAGCGTAGCTTGCCGTTTTCTGTGTGTGCAAACATTTTGTGTTCTGTTGTGCCAGTTTTAAAAGATACGTATTTTAGTTGTTGAATTTGTACGATATTGCTATTGGCATCACTTAAGGCATCGCATAGAATTTTAAACGAAGC
This sequence comes from Alphaproteobacteria bacterium, assembly GCA_947499175.1. Classification (GTDB taxonomy): domain Bacteria; phylum Pseudomonadota; class Alphaproteobacteria; order Paracaedibacterales; family CAITNM01; genus CAITNM01. The sequence goes on along the minus strand of CANMNU010000060.1, from coordinate 1,022 downwards.
TCCTGCTTGTACGCCGTGTTGGAAGTTTACAACGTTACTTAAAACGTCAATTGTTTCTTGCACAAGTTTTATAGGTACACCAGCTTTTAGGGCGCAAGCATAGAAACTTGAATTTAAATTTCCTTCAAAAACATGAACAACGGGTGTTAATTGAATTTTTTCAATTTTGCAGGTGTAACTGCCGTCATTTTTTGTGACAACGAGCTTAGCTTCAATTGATTGGCGAGCTACGAAAGATTCAATTGTTATGCCTGTTTCATTTTTTATGTAGCGTATATCAAAGCCTTGTCCGGCTTTTAATGTTTTATTTGGTAAATGGTTGGCAAGTGATTCGGCAATTTGTTTGGCAGTGTTGTTTTCAGCCCCAAAGTTAACTAACATTTTTTCAATGTTGCTACCTTTGGCGAGTGTTAAAGTAGTTTCTTGAATTTCAGGTTGTAGCTTAGGCTTATTTTGGTCTTCTTCGCTAGGTAACTGTTGCTTTGTTGCTACATCTTCTTTAGTAGATAATCTCGACTGTTTGTAGTGCTTGACTACCTTTGTAGATGCGAACAGTGTTACTATAACGGTTGCTACTGTAACCAAGTGTTTATAGTGAATATAATTGCGCAAAATAACTCCTTACTTTCCATAAACACCGGCGTCAGTATCCCAGATTAAATAGGACGAGTCAAGATTGTCCTAATTGTCGCGGTGAGTGCGTTCTTCTCGTTCGTGGCGCTCTTGTGCTTCGATGCTAAGTGTGGCAATGGGGCGTGCTTCTAGGCGCTTTACGCCGATTGGTTCCCCAGTTTCTTCACAGTAACCATATGTACCATTGTCGATGCGTTGAATTGCTTCTTCAATTTTTTTTAATAATTTAAATTCACGGTTGCGGGCCCTAAGGGTCAGTTTATAGTCAGCTTCTTTTGATGCTGCATCAATTACGTCAGCTTCAACCCTATTGTCTAGCATGTCTGTCATAGTTTCTGAACAGTCTTGTAAAATTTGATCGCGCCAGTTAATTAACTTGCCTTTAAAAT
>CANMNU010000059.1 GCA_947499175.1 Alphaproteobacteria bacterium | reverse complement strand
TATTACTTCAAGGCATCATTTTAAAGCCCTTAAAGATGCTACTGGCGAAGCTATATCTGTTGCAAGGTTGGAGCCGAGGCGGGCGGCCCACCCTATTATGGGCGGGGGTGGGGGATGGAAACACGTACCATGAAAAAGTTAATAAATCGTTAAAATTGCTAAATATATTTTTCACAAAAAATTTTCAATCATACAATTTTGTACAAAAAATAAAGGCACTTTATGTCTAACACTCCTATTGCTCTTTACGTGCATTGGCCTTTTTGTTTGTCAAAATGTCCTTATTGTGATTTTAACAGTCATGTACGCGAAAGTTATGATGAATCATCATGGAAAAATGCCTTGGTTACAGAACTTCAGCGCGCCAGTGAATTACTTGGTGCACGGCAATTAACCACAATTTTTTTTGGTGGCGGTACTCCATCATTAATGCAAGCATCTACAGTTGCAGAAATTATTAATCACGCTATAAAGTTGTTTGGTGTTAAAAATACTATTGAGATTACTTTGGAAGCAAATCCAAATAGTGTTGAGGTACAAAAATTTCAAGACCTAGCCGCAGCTGGAGTTAATCGTATTTCTATTGGTGTGCAATCATTACGGCCAGAACGGCTATTAGAACTGGGGCGCAAACATAGCGTTGTTGAGGCAATTAAGGCTATTGAAACTGCTGTTAAATTTTTCAAACGTGCAAGTTTTGATTTAATTTATGCCACACCAGGGCAAACATTAGATCAGTGGTCTAATGAGCTTGCCCAGGCTATTGCTTTTGGTACTGAGCATTTGTCATTGTACCAACTAACTATTGAGCCTAATACAGCCTTTGAGCGCCTGCATAAACGAGGCGAATTAGTATTGCCAGTAGATGATTTGGCTGCTGACATGTACGAATTTACCAATAATTTTTGCGGTGCTAATGGATTACAGTCTTATGAAGTTTCTAATTATGCCAAAAAAGGTGCTGAGTGTCTTCATAACCTTAATTATTGGCGTTATGGCGAATACATTGGTGTCGGCCCTGGGGCGCATGGTCGTTTGTTGATTAATGGTAAACGTTTGGCTACTCGCCAGTACCGATCTCCGGAACGTTGGTTGCAAGAATTTGATCGCATTGAAGAAGCACTTGAACTAAGCGAGAATGAGCAAGAACAAGAACGTGTGCTTATGGGGTTACGCACTGTAGAAGGTATCATTTGGAATAAGCCTATTACTACAAAAATTACGGCTTTAATTAAAGGTGGATTTTTAACCCATTCTAACCATCAGCTTCAAGCCACACCACAAGGCCGTTTGGCCTTGCAAGCTGTTCTGCGCTATGGGTTTATGGATTAATTGCTCAAGCTAGATCTTGGGTAATTTTAACAAAACGCTCCATACCCTTAATAAGTTCGTTAATAATTTCTTCAGGTGAAAAATACGAAAGTATTAAAGGGGTGTCTAATATACAGAATGGCAAACCTAAATCCCGTAACCTTACATTCAGTCCTATCCAAGATGTGCGGGAATTTCCATCGCGAAAAGTGTGAATTCGCTCTATTTCACCTATGGTTTCTGCTAGCAATCTAACTTTTTCATATAAACTTATTTCTTCTTCCTGCGCCTTACTCGCATAATCTTTTAACAAATTCTCAACAGTTTCTTTGTTTTTTGTATTTGGCTTTGGCTTCTGTTCTACCATAATAAAAGTATCGCTATCGTTTGCAGTTGTGGGAAGAAGTTTCCATACGCTAGATTCACTTAAAGATTTCAAGATATGTTGAAAGCCTCTAGAAGATAGCGGCAAAGGATGAGGAATTGCAAAAAAAGTAGAGTTTACTGCGTAGATATCGTTACTATTATCGCTCTTATCCCAAGGCATTGTTTTTTTTCTTAACTCTTGCCAAATTTCAAAGCTATCTTTACTATTGTGTTCCAAATCATAAATATATTGATAAGCTTGTTCCATTCCTTCAAAGTAGCGGGTCTCCTCTTTTTTAAAGCTTGTGATATACGCGCTATTTGGTTCTTTTTCTTGCCTTAAAAAATCTGCGTATAAGAAATAAGCTCCACCTTCTTCATCGCCCTTCTTTGATTGCCTAACTGCTTTGATGATTTTTCCCCAAGTATTAAATATTTTACCAAATTCCTGTAGTTGAACAAGCTTTTGTTCCGCTTCAACTTTTTCACTTTCTAAAGATATTTCTTGAGAAGAGGTATTTAAAATGTTTCCTAAAAGTTGCGGAAAAAATTTATTGCCAGAGTTAGACTCTCCTCGATATAGACTTACAAGTAGTTCCGAAAATTGCCAGGGGTTAAGTCGTAATTTCTTTTCCACTACATACTGAACTACTTGACTTATTATACTTTGGTGTGTTTCCATACACTCTTCAGGCCAACCTATTTGATTAGGACTCTGACGTTGCGCAAGACTTTCACAAAGTTGTCTAAAATTACAGCAAATAACATTATGAACTTTGTCAAACATTGAGCTAGCCGAAAAATTTTCAGCTAGTTGAGATTGCAATGAATCTAGAGCATCTTTTAATTTTTCCGTATTTTTACGTATATTAGAATTATTTGAGTCTTCACCATACATCCAGCTCGAACAAATATCGGTCACTATTCTATTAATATTTTCGTTATTGTCTGTATCGCCTTCCATACCAGATAAAATTACTAAATTACTGAAAATTAAGGCAAATGATAGCTTGATGGCCTTAATACATATAGAACCATTGTTAAAGTTCGATATCATAAAAAACATTTTTTAATACTCTAGTTTAAATAATGTAGTGAGTTATAGCACAAGAAATCAAATTTATCAAATTTTTACGAACAAAATGCGTTGATGTGGGGTTTTTTTGTCCAAAATAACCTTAAAAATATAATAAAATTTTTACTTTAAATTAACGTTTTGTTAACTGAAGTAGTTTGTTGTGGTAAACATATTTTATTATCTGACTTGTTAGCTTAATTAATTGCTGTGTGGTGTGTCTATCGAATTTACCATTCAGATAAGCATATTTAAAAAAGCTAGGATGATATTAGCTAAAAATAAAATCACTCCGTGAACTTGAGCGCTAAATATTAGAAAGGCGCCCATAACAATGAAAAACCCAAAACGTTCAAAGAAAATGAAAATGGGGTGATTTTGTGGCAAAAAGCAAGTAATCATACGCCCACCATCAAGCGGTAAAATAGGTAGCATATTAAAGGCTGCTAAAATAACGTTTATTTGTACCGCTGCGGTTGCAACATTTTCTGGTAAAACCCCAACTTTCCATAGAATACTAGCGACAATGGCTAATAAAATATTCATCATTGGTCCAGCAAAGGCTACTAAGAATGTTCCCATGGTTTGTGGTCTTAGCTGTGTAAAATTCACAGGAACCGGTTTGGCCCAGCCAATTAAAAATGGAGCGTGGGTTATATAAAGCAATGCTGGTAAAATAATTGAACCCAATGGGTCAATATGTTTAATTGGGTTTAAACTTAAGCGTCCCATTTGCTTTGCAGTCACATCGCCAAAGCTGTACGCAGCCAATCCATGGCTTAATTCATGCAATACAACAGCCATAACCAGACACATAATTTTAATAAAAATTTCCATAATTAGCTTCTTTCTGGTTTTTTGTTTTTCACATTGTGTTTTTGTTGCCTTATTAAGTTTGCTTACACATCTTTTTTATGAAATTCAAGACTTGAAATACAACTATTTTTGCATAATATGGGAACAGTTGTTGATTAGTAAATCTACATTCCATCATTTTTATAGCTTAAGGGGTTTTTAATGAAAATACACCGTCGTTTTACGGTCGCTGGTCTTTCTCCATATGAAGGTATCGAATTTAGGTTAACAGCCAGTGAAATTAAAAATCCTGATGGATCAGTTGTATTTCACCAAGAAAATATTGAGGTTCCAGCTATTTGGTCACAAGTTGCTTGTGATGTTATTGCCCAAAAATATTTCCGCAAAGCTGGTGTGCCTGATGAGTCAGTAACAGTTAAAGAAGACGGTGTACCTTTATGGTTGCAAAGGCGTAAAGCCAAGACAGGAACTACAATACGCGGCGAAAAGTCAGCTAAAGAAGTGTTTAGTCGTTTAGCCGGAACTTGGACCTATTGGGGTTGGAAGAACGGTTATTTTGATTTAGAAGATGATGCCCTGGCATTTTACGATGAAATGCAATATATGTTATGTAAACAAATTGCAGCGCCAAATTCTCCGCAATGGTTTAATACAGGGCTTTATTGGGCATATGGTATTGATGGTCCGGCCCAAGGTCACTTTTTTGTTGATGAAAAAACCGGACAGTTAAAGCAATCAACTTCGGCCTATGAACGTCCACAACCGCATGCTTGTTTTATTCAATCTGTAAAGGATGATTTAGTCGGAGATGGTGGCATTATGGACCTTTGGGTACGTGAGGCTCGTTTGTTTAAATATGGCTCTGGTACTGGTTCCAATTTTTCAAATTTACGCGGATTTGGTGAAAAGCTTTCTGGTGGCGGAGTTTCATCTGGCTTAATGAGCTTTTTGCGAATTGGCGACTGTTCAGCTGGCGCCATAAAATCAGCTGGTACAACCCGCCGTGCTGCTAAAATGGTAGTGCTTGATATTGATCACCCAGATGTTATTGATTTTATTGACTGGAAGGTTATTGAAGAACAAAAAGTTGCAGCACTCGTAACTGGTTCCAAACTAAACAAAAAACACCTTAATGAAATAATGACTGCATGCTTAAATAATGATTTGAAAGAAGCTGATCGCTTTGATCCAAAAACTAACCCAGGTTTAAAAGCAGCCATTCGCGCTGCTCGCAATGTTTTGGTACATGAAAATTTCATTAAACGCGCTATCCAAATGGCAGAGCTTGGTTACACAGAATTTCCATTTAAAGCATATGATACTGATTGGGACTCTGAAGCGTACGGAACGGTTTCAGGGCAAAACTCTAACAATACTATTCGCGTAACCAATGCCTTTTTGGAAAGTGTTTTGGAAAATAAGGAATGGAACCTAACTTCCAGAACTACAGGAAAATCATTGAAAAAAATTCCGGCTAAGGAATTATGGGATAAAGTTGGTTATGCAGTTTGGGCTTGCGCTGATCCAGGAATTCAATTTGATACAACTATTAATGAATGGCACACTTGCCCAAATAGTGGCCGTATTAATGCTTCTAATCCATGTTCTGAATATATGTTTTTAGATGATACGGCATGTAATTTAGCATCAATCAATTTGGCTACCCTATATACAAATGGGCAATTTGATATTGCAGCTTACGAGCATAGCGTTACCCTTTGGACAGTTGTTTTGGAAATTGCCGTATTAATGGCACAGTTTCCATCACGTTCGATTGCGCAACTATCATATGATTTCCGTACATTAGGACTTGGCTATGCCAACTTAGGTGGTTTGCTAATGGCTATGGGAATTGCCTATGACAGTCCTGAAGGACGTTGTATAGGTGGTGCACTTGCTGCAATTTTAACAGGTGTTAGCTACCGAACTTCAGCACTTATGGCCAAAGAACTTGGTGCATTTCCTGGCTATGCTCGCAATAAAGAACCTATGCTTAAGGTTATACGTAACCACCGTCGTGCTGCGTATGGTGATACTAAAGGGTATGAAGGTCTATCAATTTTGCCAGTGCCATTACGCGCTAGTGATTGCACAATTCCTGGTTTAATTGAGGCATCATGTCAGGCTTGGGATGATGCTGTAACCTACGGTGAACAGTTTGGTTACCGTAACGCTCAAACCACTGTAATTGCGCCAACAGGTACAATTGGTTTAGTAATGGATTGCGACACAACTGGTGTTGAACCAGACTTTGCATTAGTTAAATTTAAAAAACTTGCTGGTGGTGGGTACTTTAAAATTATCAATCAAATGGTGCCAAAATCATTACAAGTTTTGGGGTATACCTCATCTCAAATAGAAGAAATCGCCAATTATGCTGTGGGTTATGGATCACTTGAAAATGCCCCAGGTATTAATAGTAAAACTCTAAAGGCCAAAGGATTTACCAATAAAGAGTTAACATCTTTAGCAGGTGTTTTGAAGGCAGCTTTTGATATTAAGTTTGTGTTTAATCGCTATACCCTTGGTGAGGATTTTTGTAAGAAAACTCTTGGTTTAACTGATGCGCAGTTGTCGGATCCCGCTTTTGAGATGCTAACGCATCTTGGTTTTAGTGAAAAAGAGATTACATTAGCTAACAATTATTGCTGCGGTTTAATGACCTTAGAAGGTGCACCACATTTAAAAATTGAGCATTTACCGATTTTTGATTGCGCTAATCCTTGCGGTCGTATTGGCAAAAGATTTCTTTCATTTGATAGCCATATTGAAATGATGGCAGCCGTTCAACCATTTATTAGTGGAGCTATTTCTAAAACAATTAATATGCCCAACCAAGCAAATGTAGAAGATTGTTTGACAGCATATATGAAGTCATGGAAGTTATGCTTGAAAGCTAATGCTTTGTACCGCGATGGTTCAAAACTTTCTCAGCCCCTAAGCAGCTTAAATATTGATAGCGATGAAGCAGAAGAAATTGCTGAAATGCCACAACAACAAAAAGCCCAAGTTGTTGCTGAAAAAATTGTTGAACGAATTATTGAAAAAGTAATTTATGAAACAAAGCGTCAAAAATTACCTAACCGTCGTGGTGGATATACCCAAAAAGCGGTGGTCGGTGGACACAAAATTTACTTGCGCACCGGCGAATATGTTGATGGTAAACTTGGTGAAATTTTCATTGATATGCATAAAGAAGGTGCATCGTTTCGGTCACTAATGCATAATTTTGCCATGGCAATTTCAATTGGCCTGCAATATGGCGTGCCTTTGGAAGAATATGTTGAAGCGTTTACTTTTACCCGTTTTGAACCATCAGGCATTGTTGAAGGTAATGATTGGGTAAAAGTTGCTACTTCAATTTTAGATTATATTTTCCGTGATTTGGCAATTAACTACTTAAGCCGTAATGACTTAGCCCATGTGCAGCCAAGTGATTTAACGCCTGATACAATTGGCGATCGCAGTGATTACATGGTTAATCGTCAAAATGACGCCCATGAATTAATGATTAATGCAACTGAGATTGCGGATGAGACATCGGCAATGCATGGTGCAGAACAACATATTGAAAAATCAACAGGTACTTATGGTGCAGCTAATATGGTTTCTTATTCATCATCCTCGGCTTCAAAGCAGGCGAAATTACAAGGCTATGATGGTGATTCTTGTGGCGAATGCGGTAACTTTACTATGGTGCGTAACGGTACTTGTTTAAAGTGCGTTACCTGTGGTTCAACGAGTGGTTGTTCTTAATTTTATAAAAGGTGAGTAAGTGTAAAACTTACTCACCTAAATGTTTACCTTGCTGCTAGTAATTTTTTCTTAAGTCTTTCACGTCTTTTAGTAGGAAATTCTTCTAAAATTTGTGCGCTAACATCATGAGTAAACCTTCTTGATAAGTTTGCGATAATAACATCAGAGGTTGCTCTTTGTAGTTGTAGAGCAGTGCGCGTTAGAGCTGCCGCTTCTTCAATTTTTTTTGCTTCTTTTACACGGTTAATAAAAGTTAGGTTACCTGAAGTAAGGCTATTATAGTCAAAGCCATCTTCATATTCATGATCAAATAACACTGTTATGTGTAAGTTAGGAAAAGTTTGTGTTAACTTACTATAATAGCTTAGGCACCCAACTGTAGCAGCATTACAAGGTGGTAATGGTGTATAAACAAGCAGATGTCCAGAAAAAGGTGATAATTTATGAATCAATGACCTTTCAATGTGGTGGTTTCTGTCGTTTCCGGTTGTTAAAACCCTAATTCTGGATTAGATTGTTGAATTTAATGGCAGGTTTGTTTGATTTCAAGGCATAAGCAATAAGTGTTGAAAAGATATGGATAAAGCCATTAATAAACGATCTATGTCGAGTATGAACAATCTGAAAATCTGTTTTTAA
>CANMNU010000058.1 GCA_947499175.1 Alphaproteobacteria bacterium | reverse complement strand
AACCCCAAAAAGATTAGAGCTTACCATTTGAATTTCAGGAAAAGCCCTACCAAGCAAGTCTCCGTCTAATATAGGTATTCTTAGTAAGTTTGCGGCACACATTGGGGTCAAACAATTTGCCCCTCCTATTTCAACAGGAATAAGAGCTTGAATTTTCTTATCCAAATCCTTTTGTGCAAAATCTAATACAGCTTTTACATTTGGATTTTTTGGTAAAGCATTTTTTTCACCCTTAGGTACTGGAGCCCCAATAAATTCAACACCAAGTACGTATCCATTCCTATCAAGTTCTTCAACTGTTATTAAAGGAATTTCACCATTATTTAAAATGGTGTCTGAGACCACAGTTTTTAGGTACCTTACGTCACCGCCTCCGCCTGATCCTAAAAAAGCAGCGCCTTTGCATAAATCATTTAAATTTTCTAAATTAATTGTTTTTGAAATTTTTTGTGAATTCATAACTAAATCCTCCTATTAAAGTGATTAAAAAACTATCTAAAAAGCCAAAGCCTGTTAGCTTTAATAATTGTAGTTGAGCGCATATTCCAAATGTAGTTGCTGCTACCATTAAAATTTGATAAAAATTTTGTTCATTACCCATAAGTGGCAAATAAGAAAATTTATAAAAACTAAACCTGGCAAATAGTGCTGCACCTAATGCACCAACTATTATACAAATAGCCCCCAAAAAATTTTCTAAATTTTCTAAACCATTTAAAAAAGTTATCAAAAAGCCAATTAATCCCAATGCTATAGTTCTAGTGCGAAAAGATGCTGAACCTACACATGGTGCAATTGCAATGCTTGCTGAATATAGGTTTCCATTGTTTGTTGTCCATCCTGCCAGAACAACAAATAAGCTTATGGCAATACCCCAATTTTTACCACCTATGGTATGAAGTGCTGCAATAAAATTAGTTTCACTACTGTACGTTGCAATAAAGACCCCAACTAATGCCATAAATGGCAAAAGCAACAAATAGACTAATGTTGTAGCAATGTAAGAATCTTTTATACTTTTGCTATTACAAAAATAAGTTGGAGCATCAACAACCCCTGCAATACTAAAAGAAATGACCATGGGAATTCCAAGACAATCCCAATTAGAAAATTGCAACACCTGGCTTGGATTGTAAATTTTACAAACAACATAGGCCATCATGCCAACTAAAAATGGTACAGAAATATTAGATATTTTTTTCATACCTTCCATGCCGTACAAAACATTTATAACTATCAATACACTTAAAATTAAGTTGATTATCCACCCATCTACTTGTGGAAAAGAGGCTGTAATGCTGGTGGTCATCATTTCCATTTGTAAGGAAAACCAACCCATTAACGATATTGCAAATGCAAGGCCACCAATTTTAGCGCCTGTATTGCCAAAATATAACGCCACAAGATCAACTAAAACTTTTTTATGATATACTGACATTTTTGCAAAAATTAAGCCTACCCCCCACAAAAGAATTGATCCATAAAAAATACCAATTAATGACCCCAATAACCCAAATTTATTGTACAGAAAGTGTCTAGCCATAATGGCTGGAACACAAATATAAACACCTGCTTGAATAGATGTCAGGTCTTTCCAATTTAATTTTTGCATTTAGTTATCCTCCATAACTTGTAATACACTTTCTTTTGAATTCAGCTCATCAAGTCTTTCTTCAAATATTTTTTTATCGCTTAAATAAACATGAAATGTGTTCAATGGGATTACGTCTATGGAAAATTCAATGCCCTTATATTGCCCTTTGCCTTGCCTCTTAAACAATGGGTCAATTCCAAATTTATTTTCTAAGGCAAGCTTATAAAATTTTTGAGCTTTATCAGATAAAAGTTCAGGTGCCAATTCTTGACCTGGATATTGTGGGTGAATGGCACCAATAGCCAGTACTGCATCTTTAAAAAAGGCTTTTTTTTCTAATTCTAACTTAAATGGTTCTGTTTCAGCAGGGCGACTACTATACATTTCAAAAACTATGAACAAATCACTATCGGTTTTTCCAAATGGTTCAAAGCAAGTGGTTTTATTCAATAATATTTTTGAATCAGCATTAACAAAATCCATATGTATGACCTTCACAGGAATTTTATGTTCTTCTACTTTTCCTAACAAAAAGTTATAGCTTTCAAAAAATTCCAAGGCAGGGTATGGAAATGTGGCAGTTATGCCTTCAACAAAACGTACTTTTTCCCCAGAACAACCTAGGAAAGCGTACATTTCCTGCAAATAGACAGACCTTATTGCTGCAGCAAAATTTTGCTCTCCACTTATTTTTTTGCCGGCCCTTTGACTGTTTATTGATTCTCTTAGCGACGCTGAATCATGAAATGGTAAATGTACCATGTTAAAATCCAGATATTTTTTATGTGTTGCTAATGCATACGCGGGCATCAAGCACTTTATTGATTCCAATTTATTTTGTGTAATACGTAAATATCCTTCCAACGCTCTTAATTGGCACCTGGTATCCCCAAATTGACCATCAAAAAAATTAATAATATCAATTTTATATTTTGTTGTTAATTTACTGATGTAAGGGACTATTTTGCTTAATGCGGTATCAATCTCTTCTTGTGACAATTTTGTTTTAGACAGTGAAAGATTTAAGCGACCTTCAACCAGTGGATCAATTGGGTTTTTTTCCACACTAAATGAATAAGCCACAGTAGCTGCTATACATAGCAGTTTTTTTAAAATTTTAGACATAATTATTCCTTCTTTAAACAAATTTAAATTTCAAATAAAAATTAAGTGCTATTTATTAGTTGGGTTGATTAACGCCAACAATGAAAAAGGAAGGAATGTCGATATTTAGGAAGGAAGTAATGAAATATTTGGAAAATTAAATTGCCTAATAAAAAAGTAGGCCTAGAAAAAAGCTTAGCTAGTTTTTGGACATCAATAAAAATACAATTTAAAAATTTTACTGCCATAATTAATTACTCCATCATTTTTGTTATAACTTTTATCAAAATAAAAATTTGTGTTACGCCAATGATGTAAACGGTAACTTGCTAACATGCAACCAACTCCGTAAGAAAAATTTACAATGCTTTTATTATGACACTAATAACCTAACAAAGCAAGTTTTATTTAAAAAAATTAAGCAGTCCTAGCCAAGATCATCAAATAATTCATCAAGCTTATCTTTTTTTGGCTGGGTCTTGTCATCATTTATTGGAGGAGAAGCTATAGCCTTAGTTGCAATAGCTTTTTTGGGTGGTTTATTTGCACCAGCATAAACATCTGGCCCCCTATAAAATGCTGCGGCTACCATAGCTGGAAGGCCACTTCCAGAACAATCGTTTGCCATTAATTTATTAGTGTCATTACCAGTCCAAACGCCAACAACCAAGTTTTGAAAACCAATATCATTTTCAATTGGTTCACGCATACTAAAAAACCAGGCATCGCGGTTACCATTTTTGTCACCATTGGTGCCAGTTTTCCCCATTACGGTTGGTGAAAGGTTAGCCCTAAAACCACTACCACCGCCGATCACAGCCCTTAGTAAGGTTCGCATTTTTGCTAACGGTTCAGGCTTAATAACCGTTTGTGTTTGCTGTTCTTCACGGCGGTACAAAATAGTGCCGTCTTTATCACGAATTTCTAAAATTCCGTAGGGCCAAACTGCACACCCTTGGTTGGCATAAGTTGCAAAAGCAGTCGTTAAATCAAGCAAAGTACTTTCAATTGCTCCCAATGACAAAGAAAGATGTTCTTCCATTTTACTGGTAATGCCCAACCGGTGCGCTACTTCAATAACTTTTTTAGGTGTAACTTTTTGCATTAGTCGAATTGCCACGTGGTTTACTGAGCGTGCAAAAGCATTGCACAAGCTAATTTCGCCTTGTACTTTATACGTATAATTGCTTGGTCGCCAATTACCAATTACCACGGGACTATCGTCTATCATGTCTTCTGGGCTCATGCCTTCTTCCATTGCAGCTAAGTATGTGAACATTTTAAAAGAAGATCCTGGCTGTCTTTTGGCTGATACAGCACGATTAAACTGGCTTTTTTTATAATCTTGCCCACCAACCATGGTTCGTACGGCACCATCAGGACTCATGGCGAGTAAGCTTAATTGGCTTGTTTTTAGCTTGGATCCCATATCAGCAATGTAGTCTAAACATACTCTGTCGGCATGGCGTTGCATTGTTGGATCTAAGGTTGTTACCACAATTAAATCACGATCCATTGTGTTTATGAAATTTGGAATTAACTCCATTATCCAATCAGAAAAGTATTTAAAGCTAGTTTCTTGTTTGTTACTTTCAAGCACATGCATACCTTCGTTAAAGTATTTTTGTGCATCGTTAATGAATCCGGCTTCTTGCATTAATTGCAATACAATTTTAGCCCGTTCGCGTGCTTTTTCAGGGTTAGATGATGGTGAATACCTTGTTGGAGCTTTCATTAAACCAGCAATTACTGCTGCCTCAAAAACAGTAAGTTCTCTGGCAGATTTGTTAAAATAGCGTTGCGATGCAGCTTCAATACCATAAGTTCCACCGCCTAAGTAAACCCTGTTTAGATACATGGTTAGAATTTCATCTTTACTAAATTTCCATTCCAGCCAAACCGCTAGCAAAACGTCTAAAACTTTACGTTTAATGGAGCGGTCGTTTATTTCAAATAATCCCTGTCTAATGAGTAAATCTTTGGCCAATTGCTGGGTTAAAGTTGACGCACCTTGAACCACACGTTTGGCACGGTAGTTTTGGTAAGCAGCACGAATAATGCCAAGAAAATCAACGCCAAAATGGTAATAAAATCTGCGATCTTCTACTGCCATTAATGCTTGTGGCACATGGGCAGGTAAGTCTTGTATTCGAACCATTTCATCGAACACATCGCCGTAGGTATTGATAACAGTACCATCTAGGGTTTGAATTGTGATACTAGGTGTGCGTACGTTAGACTGAAGCTTATTTAAATCCGGAAGATCTTGAATAAACCACAATAATATAAGGCCAATAAGAATTGTACCCCAAATACTTGCCAGCAAACAAAATCTTCCAACCAATCCTAAAAATGATTTTTTTTTGTTTTTTTTTATTTTAGTTTTCTTCTTTAGAGCCACGATTGAGCTATGCGTCCAAGTTTGCAACCTTCAAGGCATTAGTAGTAATGAAATCCCGACGTGGTTCAACTACATCACCCATTAGGGTTGAAAAAATCTCTTCTGCTTCTTCTGCATGGTTCATCTTAACTTGCAAAAGAGTTCGTGACTCTGGGTCCATGGTAGTTTGCCCAAGCTCTTCATCATTCATTTCACCAAGACCTTTATTTCGGCGATAACTAACGCCTTTTCCGCCTTGCTCCATAAGAGTTTTTGCCAATTCACCAATTGTAGAAAAGATTTCCTGCTTACCTTCACGAGCAGTAATGTGCAAAGTAGTCGTTTTGCCTAAAATATCACTTAATACGGCACGCATACTTAGCAAACTCTTAGCTTCTGGAGTTGATCGCAAAGATTCATCTAATAGATACTTTTCATCAACCCCACCGCAATTACGAATAAAACTTATCGTATTTTCAGCATTACGCACAGATTTCCACATAGCATTCTTAACATCACTAGTATTTAAGTAACCAACCAAAGCGCTATCAGAATCAGGCAAAGTTTCGTCAAAGTAATTAAATACCAAAAGACCTTCCAAAAGCAAGCGATTTGGAATTCTTCTTACTAAAGGCTTTAAAGTATTATCTGTTCTAATAATATGGTTCGCCAATTGACGCCAATCATTACCTGCAATTTGTTCACCAGAACTAAGCACAAGAAATGAATCCTTGCATGCTGCATCAAGCAGATAGTTATCAAGTGCCGTTTGATCTTTCAAATACACAACAGATTGCCCACGTTTTACCGTATAAAGCGGAGGTTGAGCAATATACAAATGTCCACGTTTAATAAGCTCAGGCATTTGGCGGTAAAAGAAAGTTAGCAGTAATGTACGAATATGACTTCCGTCTACATCGGCATCGGTCATGATAACAATTTTATGGTAGCGCAACTTTTCAGGATTAAAATCTTCCTGGCCAATGCTGGTGCCTAAAGCTGTGATAATGTTTCCAACCTGGTCGTTGCTAATAATTTTATCAAAACGAGCGCGCTCTACATTTAAAATTTTTCCGCGAATTGGCAAAATAGCCTGGAATTTCCTGTCACGACCACCTTTTGCCGTACCACCTGCCGAGTCTCCCTCAACAATAAATAATTCACACTTTGATGGATCACGCTCTTGGCAATCTGCTAACTTTCCTGGCAAAGATGCAATATCAAGCGCACCTTTACGACGAGTTAACTCACGTGCTTTACGTGCCGCTTCACGAGCTGCTGAAGCCTCAATAACCTTACCAACAATACTTTTTGCATGAGCTGGATTTTCTTCAAACCATTGCTCAATAGCTTTGCCTACTACAGATTCAACAACCACCCTAACTTCTGACGAAACTAGCTTATCTTTAGTTTGTGACGAAAATTTTGGGTCAGGCACTTTTACTGACAAAACCGCACTTAATCCTTCACGGATATCATCACCAGTTATTGATAATTTGGAATCTTTTTTACCTTGAGGGGTTGCTGCAATATAGTTACCAACAACTCTGGTTAAAGCACCTCGGAACCCGGCTAAATGGGTACCACCATCACGTTGGGGAATATTGTTAGTAAAACAAAGAGTACTTTCGTGATAGCTATCAGTCCATTCCATAGCAACTTCTACGGTCATGGCATCAACAGTTTGCGTACAGTACAATGGCTTGTCATGCAATGCATGCTTTGCCTTATCTAAATATTTCACGAATTCAATTAAGCCGCCTTCATAGTGCAGTACGTTTTCGTAAAAATGATCAGGACGTTCATCACGCAAAGTAATGTGAACACCAGAGTTTAGGAATGCTAATTCGCGTAAACGGTGCTCAATAGTAGGCCTGTCAAAAATAATTGCTGAAAAAGTTTCAAGTGATGGTAGGAATGTTACCTTGGTACCCTTTTTACCCTCTGCAGGACCTACAATTTGTAAAGATCCTTCAGGCACCCCATGCCTAAACCTTAAATAATGCTTGTTGCCATTGCGATAAATTGTTAAATCTAAATGTTCTGATAAGGCATTAACCACCGAAACACCAACGCCATGCAAACCACCAGAAACTTTGTATGAGTTTTGGTCGAATTTACCGCCCGCATGAAGCTGAGTCATAATAACTTCCGCCGCAGAAACACCCATTTCTGGGTGAATATCGACAGGAATACCACGTCCATTATCAGAAACGCTAACTGAACCATCAGCTTCAATAGTTACTGTAACTCTGTCACAATGACCGGCGAGCGCTTCGTCAATAGCGTTATCAACGACTTCATAAACCATATGATGCAAACCTGAACCATCGTCAGTATCGCCAATGTACATACCTGGGCGTTTGCGAACAGCATCAAGCCCCTTTAGGACTTTAATGGAATCTGCGGTGTAGTCTTCTTTTTCTATCGTTTTTGGTGCGGTCATGAAACGGTCCTTACCTGACTATTGTCAACTTCAAAACATTGGGAATACGGAAATATTGCTTCAAATGCATTTAAATCTGTACCAGTAAAAAATACTTGAAGCATGCCCTTATTATCAGTCTGTTGTTGCAACCTTATAAGCTGCTCAAACAATAGCACACGATTCGCAAAATCTAAATGTGAAATCACATCATCAAATAATAAAATCACCGGATTATTTACATGTCCTAAAAGATATTTTAAAAATGCTATCAATAATGCAGACAACAACATTTTTTGTTCCCCAGTTGAGCACTTAGACGCCAATTGATTTTTAAGTAAATATGTAACCTCTAAATCACTGCGGTGCGGCCCAAACAAAGTCATACCAGAAGCACCATCACGCGAACGATTTTGAAAAAGCTGTTTAAGGTAAATTTCTTTTGCTAATGCATCTCCAACTAAAATTTCTGCCGTACCTTGCATTT
>CANMNU010000057.1 GCA_947499175.1 Alphaproteobacteria bacterium | reverse complement strand
TATCCAAAAATTCTTAACCCTAATAGGATTTCCTGAAACTGGGGGTGG
Source organism: Alphaproteobacteria bacterium (assembly GCA_947499175.1). Taxonomy (GTDB): domain Bacteria; phylum Pseudomonadota; class Alphaproteobacteria; order Paracaedibacterales; family CAITNM01; genus CAITNM01. Next base: position 8,264 of record CANMNU010000057.1, on the reverse strand, counting down.
AACTTTTGTAACGGGGGGATCCAATGGAAATTTATTGGCAATGCTTATTGCTCGTAATAAATTTTTAGATCTGGGTAATAAGATAGAAGATTTATGCGTTTTTTACTCAGACAAATCTCACTATTCTTTAGATACCGCTGCCATGATTGTCGGAATTCCAAAAAACAATATCATAAAAGTTCCAACGGGTGCTGATCATCGCATAAATGCTGATGTACTTGATCAAAAAATGAAAGAAGTTGCTCAGCATGGTAAAGTTCCTTTTTTTGTCTCTGCGACCGCAGGAACAACCGTAGCAGGTAAGTTTGATCCAATATTTGAAATAGCACACAAAGTTAAAAAATATAAAGATTGCTGGCTTCACGTAGATGGTGCTCATGGCGGATGCATTTTGCTAAGTAGGCAGCACAAGCATTTATTGAAGGGAATTGAACTGGCAGACTCAATGGTATGGGATGGACACAAAGTTCTTGGTGCTCCATTGATATGTTCTATGTTTCTCTTAAAGGAAAAAGAATTTTTAAATTTTCAAGGAAAAAGCGACGGTGCCAAAGACTACCTATTTCACTCATATGAGGAAAGTGGGTCAAATTTGGGAACTTACTCACTACAGTGTGGTAGAAGGGCAGACTGTATAAAGTTATGGCTTATGTGGAACTATTACGGAACAGAAGGCTTGGAATTTAGAGTCAATCGTTTAATGGATTTAGCGCGCTATGCCGAAAATAAAATTAATTTTTCAGATAAACTAGAGCTTGCTATAAAACCAGAATATGTGAACGTTTGTTTTCGTTACAAATTAGAAAATGCTGATGAAAAAAACGATTTATTTCATAATCACTTAAAAGAATTCCTTTATAAAAATGGAATATCCATGGTGAATACAGCCTCTGTTAACAACAAAAAATGCATCCGTTTAGTAATTAGCAATCCGGATTTGCAAGAAAGAGATATTGATATATTTTTTGAAAATATTTTGGAGGCAGCAGAACATATTGTTAACAATACGGTAGCAGGTTAGGCAATTTATGAATACTATTTTTGAGTTTGTAAAAAAGTTTAACATAATAATAATCTCATTATTTATAATTTTATTTTGCGTATTCTTGGGTAAGTTTATTCCTATTGATTATAAAATTAAGATATTTACGGCAAGTCACTTATTAAAAACTATTTTGATGTTTTTAATACCTATTTTGATTTTTCCATTTGTGGTTCATTCTACGGTTGAAATGAAAGAAAAAGGAGCGTATTTAGTATTTCTTATATTGATTCTTGTTTTTATTTCTAACTTCTTTTCTATTTGTTTTTCTTATGGACTAGGAACAAAGATAATTCCCTTTTTAAATATTCCACGTGAAGTCCTAAAAATGAATATTACTAAGGAAACGATTGAGCCAATCTTTGGCATAAGTCTTAATTCTATCGGTATAACTGAAACTATGATATTGGGAATAGCAGTTGGAATAATTTGTAGCTACGCAAATTTTAAGAAAGCGAATGCTTTTTTTGCTTCTTATTACAATTTGTCACGAAGCTTTTTAGAAAAAGTGTTTATTCCCTTACTTCCAATTTACATGTTAGGTGCTATTTTAAAAATTACTCATGAAATTGATTTTCCTGCATTACTGCCTATATTTGGGGATATGATTGCAATAATTTTCATTATTCAAATTACTTATATCAGTTTTTTGTTTTTTGTTGGATCTGGCGGAAGTATTTCTAAAACTATTGGTGCAATTAGAACATCTATCCCTGCAGGAATTGTTGGATTCTCTACCATGTCAAGCCTTACGACGATGCCGATTACATTGAAAGCCGCGGAAAAAAACACACAAGATCCAAAAGTTTCAAAAATAACAATAAGTACTACCGTGAATTGTCATGACATAGGAGAATGCATTTCTTTGCCTATGATTGCGTTAATGATTATTTACATGAACACGATGTCATTCCCAGATTTTTGGACATATATATCATTTGCTTTTTTTGTATCTTTGGCTCAATTTTCCAGTGTCTCAGTTCCTGGGGGATCAATTATTATAATGTTACCATTTCTGATTCAATACCTTGGATTTAATGACGAAATGTCAAGCGTCATCATTGCTATATCACTTTGTACAGATCCTATGGGTACTGCAAATAATGTATTAGGAAATAGTGCTTTTGTGATCATTATTAGCAAATTGCAAAAAAAATTACATTTGACAAAGAGGGTTATGTGAATACGCCAGAATGGACTGTAGTAGGGGCGGGACCTGCCGGTATAGTTGTTATTGGAAAACTTATTGATTCAGGATGTGACCCGAAAACAATTTTATGGGTTGATCCTGCATTTGCGGTTGGAGATCTTGGACAAAAATGGTCTGAGGTGTTGGGTAACACAGATGTTAAACTTTTCCGAGATTATCTTAATTCTTGTCGGTCATTTTGTTTACAAGAATGTGACATAGACTTTGCAATCAACCATTTGCCGTCAGGTCAAACATGTAAATTATCTCACGTTGTCGAACCATTAAAATGGATAACCGAACGACTTATAAAAAAAGTAAGGGTACTTAAAGAATTTGTAACAGAGATTGAGCACAATGGAGGTTATTGGGTATTTAAAACCTCTAGCGGAGTTGTTAAAAGTAAAAAAATAATCCTTGCAATCGGAGCTAAGCCAAAAAAATTACATATAGATGGGTATTATGGTAAAATAATTTCTTTGGAAAATGCATTAAACCCTAATTTACTAAAAGATGCCTGTAACGAATCTGATGTTGTTGCTGTTTTTGGAAGCTCTCATAGTGCAATCGTTGCAATGTATAACTTGATGGATAGAAACGTAAAAAAGATTATTAACTTTTATAAATCACCATTGAAGTACACTTTTTTCCAGGAAAATTATACATTGTACACATACAATGGAATAAAGGGGTATGCAGCTGATTGGGCACGACACAATCTTGAAGAAAAGTTACCAGATAACTTGCAAAGAATTCATATAAGCGATGAACAGTTCATGGAAAAGCTAAATGAATGCTCTAAAGCTGTTTATGCTGTTGGATTTGAACGCCGCACTTTTCCTAAAATTTTACCGTATGGTTATCTTCCTTATGATCAATTTTTAGGAATTTTGGCAAAGGGTCTTTTTGGTATTGGCATTGGATTCCCTGAGCTTAAAAAAGACGCGCTTGGAGTATCAGAGTATGCCATTGGATTAATAGATTTTGCGGAGTATGCGGATAAAATTTTAAAGATATGGTCAGTTTATGAATAAATTATTTAAAAACATCGCTATTTTATGACAAAATATCTCTTCAGCTCCTTTAAAAAATACTTTTGGGTATCTAATAATAAAAAGTTGTTGCTTCGCTATAAGCTTTGCAATTAAAGGATAGCAAGCATATGATTTGCAAAATTTTTGATTTATCTAATTAGTCTAGGAGTCTCCTTAGCCAATTTTTTTTTTTACCAATATCAGGTTCTGCTGAAATTTCAGGTGCCAAACTTTTTTCAGCTAGGTTGCCTTCAGCGGGTTGCCCTTCCTTACGTTTGCGGTTCCTATTACGGCGGCGTTTTTTGCCAAATTGAGGGGCCACTATATCATCAGTCTTTGCTTCAGAACTAACTGTTGTTGGTATTTCTTGGATTGTATCAACAGAAACGTCTGTTTTTATAACTTTTTTATGGCGTGGCTGATTATTTTTTTTAGGAACAGCACTTTCTGGCGCAATATTGTTATTTTCTTGTTCAGCTTTTATGGGTAAATCAACAACAATGTCACCGGTAGTGCTTTCAGCATTAATAACTTTTGGCTGATTACTTTTTTTACGACGACGTTTTTTGTTACTTTTTTTGATTTCATCGACTGCAGTTTGCGCTGTATCACTTAAATTTGTAGGTTCTGCAATGGTTGCAGGAGCCACTTTTACTTCTACTTCATTTTTTAAAGTCGTAATTTCTTTAGAAATTATTGGTGTTTCTTTTTGTTTTAATACATCAATTCTGTAAAATGGTGTTACGGAAATATTCTCTCTAACGACATAAATAGATGTATCAAAGCGATTTTCAATTTGAATAATTTCACGTCTTTTTTGGTTAAGTAAATACAGATCAGTTCCCTTAGGTACAGATACCTGAATTTCACAAGAATTACCCTTAATAGCTTCTCGTTCAATTGCTCGAAGAACTTGCAAAGCTAAAGATTCAGTAGAACGAATTATTCCAGTACCGTGGCAATGTGCGCATGGTGATGTATGGTTTTCCATTAAACTTGGCCTTAGCCTTTGTCTGGAAAGCTCTAGCAAGCCAAATTGACTAATTCTGCCTATCTGAATGCGGGCTCTATCTAACTTAACCGATTCCCTAAGTTTTTGTTCAACTTGTTGAATGTACTTATGATCATCCATATCAATAAAGTCAATTACAAGTAGCCCTGCTAAGTCACGCAACCTCAGCTGGCGACCAATTTCTTGAGCAGCTTCTAAGTTAGTTTTTAAGGCCGTAACTTCGATATTTCTTTCCTTGGTTGATCTACCTGAGTTCACATCAATAGCAACTAAAGCTTCAGTATGGTTAATTACTAAAGTTCCACCTGATGGCAACTCCACCTTTGGAAACATCATTTTTTCAATGTGCTGCTCAACCTTAAACTTGTGAAATAACGGAGTTTGTAAGTCTTTGTATAATTTTACTTTCTTTGCATGGCTTGGCACTAGAATTTTCATGAATTCTTTTGCGTCTTTATAAGCTTCTTCACCTTCAACGATAACTTCATCAATTTCGCGGGTGTAAATATCGCGTATGGCACGTTTGACTAAATCACCATCCTCATAAATTAGGCAAGGTGCTATTGATTTTAAGGTTTTTTCACGAATATCTTCCCATACCTTTATTAAGTAATCGTAGTCACGCCTGATCTCAATTTTTGAACGCTCTTGGCCTGCTGTTCGAACAATCAAGTTCATTCCCTCAGGCACTTTTAAATCTGACAAGACCTCTTTTAAACGCTTACGATCGGTATCGTCCTGAATCTTTCGTGAAATACCTCCAGTACGATTAGTTGAATTAGGCATTAATACGCAATAACGCCCAGCAATTGATATATATGTAGTCAAAGCAGCGCCCTTATTGGATCGTTGCTCCCTAACTACTTGAATCAATAGTATCTGACGTTTTTGTATAACCTCTTGAATTTTATAGCGATAAATTCGCTTTGGGGCGCGACTTTCTTCTTCAACCCCATCAGTAGCTTCAGTATTAAGGTCATTCTGTAGTTCTTTGCGATCAGCTACAGGAATTCTATAATAATCCGGGTGAATCTCTGCAAAAGGTAAAAATCCATGTTTGTCTCCTCCGTATTCTACAAAAGCTGCTTGTAGTGAAGGTTCAATTCGTATGATTTTGGCTAGGTAGACATTTGATTTAAGTTGTTTTTTGCTAAAATTCTCAGAATCAAATTCTTCCAGATTACCACCATCAACCACAGCAACTCGCGTTTCTTCGGCGTGCGCTGCGTCAATTAATAATTTTTTATTCATAAATTAAGGCATCTCCAGTAGACTATATATTTTTCCAGCTAATTATCCGTATGACGTGCTGGTGCTATTTTTGCTTTTTTCTGATTAAACCATAACGGGTAAAGAACAAGCAAGTTTTTTAATATTGTCTTAAAGATATGGGATTACAATAAATACATACACAAAAAGTTCATAAATTATGCGTTTACATTTTAAGTTTATTTTTTACATAGTTATTTTTGCATTTTGTAATGCAAATCATAGTTATGCAAATGAGTTATCACTTAATCAAATTTATGAATTAAGATCAGAAAAAGTTAAAAAAAATAGAAAATTTTATGGAAAAAAATTTCTAACTAAAAAGCTTGGTGAACATTCAGAAGCTTTGGCCAATATTATCGCAGATACTTCATCAAGATTAGGGTGTGATTTAATTTTACAAAAAAACATCCGTAAAACATTAGGAAAAAAAGGAAGAAAAAAATGTGCATTGATATCCTTTGCATGCAAAGTCAAGCAAAGAGAAAAGTGAAAACTGCCCTTCAGCTTTTAGGCTTTGGCCTAAATGTTCGGGAATATAAGGCATATGCTAAATAAGTTTTTGGAAGATTTGCAAATCTTCCGCCTGGAATAATTGATCTTTCATCTATTCCAACAACGAATTGCTTTGTTTGGGTATATGGGGGTAACACCTTGTTTTTAATGATTTCTACTGCAAACTCTGCAGCTACTTCACCTTGTTCGTATGGAGATGTTGCAATAGCTAAATGAGCACCATCTTCATAGACAAAAGTATTTAAGCCAACCACAGGTTTTGTTGAATTCTCCATTGTCCAGTTTATAATTTCACTAGTGCTAGCTTTTTCCTCAGTATCTTTATTTTTGTAAATTTTACGGTAATTTGAAATAATTATGTAATCAGCAACTTCACAACCTTTTTTGATTGCGTCTTTCCAATCATTAAAGGTTCGGACCAATAAAGATGGTTGAATTTGAACATTTTTCCAGCCGTTGTAATCATGTAAGAAAACATCATCAAGTTTTACGGTTTCTGAATCATCACTTATATGAATAATTTTAATGATTCTTTCTGTACCAGAAAGTAATCGTAGAGTATCAACCAATCCTTCAGCTGGTAAACGCTCTAGAATTCCAGTGACATTATTTGCCTTATCAAAAGCGTACTGTTCTCTAGTACCATTAACACCTGAAAAAACTATTTTAATTTTTGGATCGTTATTGTAGTATTTAGCAACGTATTCTTGTGCATCATCATCCACAGCAATAATTACGTTAGGTTTGAATTGGTCAATTACACGTTTTGAAATAATAGCAATTTTTTTTATATAGTGTTTTTCTGGGTGGTTTTTTGTGTCCATGTAGTGCCATCTCACGCTAATGGTATTTTCTTTCTCCAAAATTCTTTTTATGCCTATATCAACATCACGCGTCCAAGAATAATCACTACCATAACTTTGTAACACAAGGATTCTTGGGGTGGACATATTCTCTTTAACCAAAAAAAAAGCACTACCTGCAACGAATAGGCCAATAAAAAATAGTCGCAGTGATATCATTCTAAATAACCTTCCTACGTTAATCCTAGTTTAGACCAACAAGGCATAAATAACCAATTGATTCATGGTTGAAGATATTCCAGAACATGTTGCAATAAAAATAGTATATTCCTAAAAAAATAAAAATATAACAATGTCTATTTTTAAACTTCACCGTATACATGCTAACATGCTAAAAAAATAAATAAAATTTTTATAAAAAATTTATAGAAACTGAAGGGCGCAAAAAATAAAATGTTAAAAGGTTTTCGTGAAATTGTGAAAATGTACGATTCATTCATATTTGATCTGTGGGGGGTTTTATATGAAGGTGGTCCAATTTTTGAAGATGCATTAGACGTACTAATACGTCTTAATTCTTTAAATAAAACTGTTGTTCTAATTTCAAACTCTCCATATTCAAACAGAGGTTGTGCAAATAATTTACAAAGATATGGCCTGAAGAAAGAGCTTTATAAATCAGTGTTTACTGCTGGAGATTTATGTAAAGATTACATAAAACGTAGTTATAAAAGCCCCCAAAATTTTTATGTAATAGATAGCTATTATTGGGACACATGGGAAAATATTAATACATACCATAAAATTAGTGAAAATATTGAGGAAGCAGATGCTATATTATGTTTAGCAATTCCAAAAAATATTAAAACATTAGAAAATATACAAAGCCAATATGATCATGTTTTTAGCAAAGCAATTGCTTGTAACTTACCTTTCTTGTGTGCAAACCCTGATATTTTTGCTCCATCATCAAAAAAATTACAAATACGTCCCGGTCTAATGTCTATGCATTATCAGCAGTTAGGTGGAAGGGTACTAAATTTTGGTAAACCTTTTTCAAAAATATTTACAGAATCTTTAAAATTATTAGGCAATCCAAAAAGAGTTTTAATGACTGGTGACACGGGATATACTGACATTAATGGAGCATTAAACCAAAAAATTGATTCTTTGCTAATCACCAAGTCATATGGAGATAGTCAAATATTCACTAGTAAGGCTAATTATTTTTCTCCAATTCTTAAATGGTAATTCTTGTTAGTAAGAAATTAACCATATTCATCCAGTATTAAGTAAACCAGTGCGAGTTGAAAGAAATATGGGTTTGTTTAAATCATCAACTAAAAAACTCTATGTTTATTTAGGTGATAAATTATTTAGAAGCAGAAATCTTAATTTT
>CANMNU010000056.1 GCA_947499175.1 Alphaproteobacteria bacterium | reverse complement strand
AATAGCTTTGAGATTTTTGCTCCAGAGCTGAGCATTTATAGCCGCAATTTTAAAACTAGCGCTGACATCTTTGCCTGTGAGAATTCATTACAGTTAGATGTTAGTGATACCCTAGAAATTAACGCACGGATTGGCAGTCTTGACGAAACAATGATTAAGGCCAAACGGCTTAAGATATTTGGACGTGAGAATATTCCAGGGGCTAGCGCCCCCAATGTTTTGTATAAGCGCAATGGCAATGGGATTTATAGCAAAGCTCGGGTGCGCTTAAATATTACTGAACTCCTTGAAAACCGTTATGGCACAATTCATGGAATGTATTTTGACATTACAGGCTCAAAAGATTCACAACTGATTAACCTTGCGGGTTTAATTGTTGGAGAGACTCCTTACATCGGCAGTTCGATTAGAGTTACAAATATCAAAAATCTGCGTGATGAGCAGGGGAGTTATACGACCTATCGATATGGTGTGACCTACAACGCTGATGGTAAGGATTGGTGTCATTGTCATGGTACTCGCCCATGGAAATGTGGCTCAGGTTGTCGAGTACCAGTTAATAACACTTATGAGACTTCCGATGAAGGGGTGATCTTTTCCCAAAGCTACTTAAGATTCACTTATAACTATTTAGAGATGCTCGCATCCCGGATTACCTGTGGTAAGGAACTCACTTTTAGGGCTGAAGGCAAGGCTGTTGTTTATAAAGACGGTGATGTGCCACTCAATACCAAGATGATTGCCCGCAACAATCATGTGAACCATATCGTTGCCAAAAAAGATATCAAGGCGGATGTGGGTCATGGGGACATTGCTAGCTCCTTTTATGGCGCCAATATTTTTGTTAAGGCTGCGAAGTTAACCTTACAAAATCTTGGGGCTCAACCTCATCAACTCGGGCAAGTGGTTAATCTTTCAAGTCAAGCCTTGCGTGCTTTGCCATTTGAGACCCAAACACTGATGCCAAGTACGATGGTGGTCTTAGGTAAAAATGCGGATCGATTTAATCAAGATATTGCTAAAAAACCACAGGGTGAACAAGGGGTGCCCCAGAACTGGGATAAGGCTCAAGAGGAGATTATTCTTAAAGACAATATCAGCGCCTTACAACAGGCGATGGGATCAAGCTTTTATACCCTTTATCGCGGTATTGATGGGCTAGGTTTGGATCCTCATCAATTATTTAAGTCGATGTTTAACTCGGTCAGTGATCATGTCCGTGGTCATAAAGCTACGCAATCTCACAAGCGGTATTTGACTTCTGGAGATCAGACTCAAGCAATTGAAGTTCTGACTAATCCGGTGATTACTCCTCAGGATTTACTGGATTCAGGTATTCTTGGGGTGTTTTTAGAGTTTGCCCAAAATATCCATTCTCTAGAATCGGAGCAAAAGGCCAATAGGGATATTAGCAATGCTACGATGCACCTTACGATACCTAAACCAGCTTATAAAACCGATGGGTTAAACACCAAAGGTAATACTAAAATCACTAGCCAAGATAATCTTGGGGTTTTTACTAATGTTCGCGGTAAAAATGTTGCGCTGGTCTCAACCGAAGGTTCAACCACGGTTGGTTCAGGTACAGTGCGCCATCACTGGGGTGAGAACTATCATGATACGCTGGTGCGTACCCATATTGAAGCCACAGATAATCTTCTGATTCAAGGGCACAAAGATACAATTCTTAAGGCTATCGAGACTAAATCAGGGATCAGAACCGATATTATTGCTGAAACTGGGATGGTAATAGATGAGTCGGTGGCAACCATTGATCATACTGTTACCCACAGCCAGACCAAGGATTCTTTCACTACCACCAAAGTTACCAATGTCCATCAAAACGTCTCAACCCATCAAAGTGATGGGATAGTTAACGTCAAGGCTGAGACCGGAATTCTGCAGCAAGGCACGAAAAACATTAATGTCAAACTAGATGCGCCAATTATCATCCAAGATGACGTACATGATCAGCGTTTTGTCGAAAGTATCACGGTTAACAAAAAAAAGAGCGGTGGCTTGTTTGGGAGTTTGTTTAACATTAGAGAGACAAAAACCACCAACTTTAATTCATACTTATCAACCTCGATGGGCTGTCATAACAGTGGTGAAAGCTTTATCGCCATGGCTAAAGAGCGCTTTAATGCAGTTAACCCAACCTTTGGGGCAAAAGAGACCCATATTTACGCAGATGATGCAAAGGGTGAGGGGAGTGGGGAAATTGAGCTTAAAGTTGGCGCTAACACCAATCAAAGCCAGACTCAATCAATCTTCAAGGGGGTGGTCTGGAATAAATCAAGTCTAAAAACTGAAAACCACGTTACCCATCAAAACCCAACCTTTGAGCACAACGTTTATCTGCATAGCCCAAATGTAATCTTAGAAAGAGTTCGAGGTAGTCAAGGTACCTTTGACAAGATTATCAGTGAGAGTGAGATCATCTTTAAGGATGTGGATGATATTCATCAATCTACCAGTAAAAGCCAGAAGTGTTTAACTGGTGGTGCGGCACTGCTCACCAAGTTAGCTGTTGGCATAGCGATGATGTACGCCATGCCAGTTGGGGCATTTGGTTTAACTGGTACTACGTCTTTAATGGTTAATGCTGGGTTTGCGACTTTGTGCAGTGATGCCACAGTTTGCCTAGTTGAAAATGATGGTGACCCTGGCAAAGCCATACAAGCCTTATCAAAAAGCAAAATCGCGATGAATGTCGCAAGATCAATGTTAACCGCTGGCTTAGTTGGTGAAATCAGTGATATGGTTGGCCTCCCATCAACGAACCTAGAGCTAATTGATTACGCCCAAAAAGCGACAATTCAGTCAGCGGTTAATACGGTGCTGGCAGTTAGTATTGATGGCCAGAATTTTGAAAAAGCGTTGATGCAGGGTATGACCACAGCCGCATTGTCTACGGCAACTTCGTACTTAGCCAATCAGATAGGGCAATCATACTTTGATAAGCAGCTCAATTGGTTGGAACATAAGACCCTCCATGCATTGTTAGGTGGTTTATCAGGGGGAGTTAGTTCAAAATTATTTGGTGGTAGCTTTGAGAGGGGTGCGATATCCGGTGCCTTAGGTGCGGTAGTTGCGGAGGTAGTTGCTGAAATGCTTAAACCTGATCTGACCAATGAAATGATCAGTAGTCAAAACAAAACCCTAAGCAAAGATGAATTTGAAAAAGCGTTTATGGAAAAAGCGCAACAATCTTCTAAGTGGGCAGATTTTGTTGGGGCTGTAAGTGCTTTTGGAATGGGGTTAGATACTAACATAGCTTATCAAACCTCAAATAACGCGACTGAGAATAATTTCTTACCGGGAATTTTACTGGCATTAACAGTGGGCAGTACAGTTTATGAAGGCTACCAAATCCAGCAAACCTATAAAAATGAAGGTGGAGAAGCGGCCTTAAAGCATCTGGGAATTACCGTAGTGAGTGCTGTGGTGGTTGGTGGCATTGCGACCGTGGGCTTTAAGGTTGGTAAGGCAGTTTATCCAAGCTTACAGGAGGCTTATAAGGCAGCTGTAGCTAGCAGGCCAATGCTTGCAAGTGCTCTAACTGCGCTTGAGTCTAGGCTTGGAAAGATCGAAGCATACATTAAAGACCAGTTTAATTATAAGGAGTTCTTTGCTGCTGAGCGGTTACGGCTTGAAGGTGGGATTAAGCCTAAGATATATAAAGGTGGTAAGTATGCTGAGGCTGAGGATCTTGTTAAGCTCAAGACATCTAAGATCGAAAACTTTGATGCGCAGGATATAAATAAATTCCAATCTATATCTGGAAAAATTAACAACACTCCAGTTACGTGGACGTCATCAACCGGAACAGGCCAAACTTATAAAGTTTGGCAGAGAACAGATATTGATTGGAATCGTATTAGAACTAATCCAGATGGGGCAGAAAAATTTATAGGAAAAACTAATGCTGAGGCTGCGCTTGCTAAATTAGCTCCAGAGTTACCAGATGGAAGTTTGGCTACCTTACATCACATCAATCAAAATGGACTAGGTAATCTTGTTGAAGCTAGCACTCGTTATCATGGATTTGGAAAGGATTACAAAACACTTCATAATATTTGGGGTAAAAATAAATCTCATCCGACAAATCCAATAAATAGACCTAAGTTTAAACAAGACAACGGTGCTTATTGGAAAGAAAGGTTTGAAAATAAATGATTACTAATGATATTGAAATACTTGCTATGAAAGCATCTGAAAGAGATCCTTCAGATTTAAAAATTACATTGGAAGAAATTCATCAAGTTGAAAAAACACTAGCTATAAAATTTTCAGATGAGTTTAAAAAAGGAAATCTTATATACAAGTACAATATAGTAGGATCTTTTGATTTTCACAGTTTTCCTCAGGGAGTTGTGCAAAAAGCTCTACGATTACGTAGAGACGCCAACCTGCCTAATGATACATTAATGTTATCAGAGGATGATGCATCTGTTTGGCTTATGAAATGCTTAGGAGATCACGAAGAAATCTATTGGATAGCTGTAGAAGATTATTATCATTATTGTGACAATGAGCCATTAGAATATGCTCCTACCATCTTCCCAACCTTTACTGATTTCTTTGCTTACCTTTTAGACGAAGCAGAAAAGCAACGTGATAAAGAATTAGCCCAGTGATTAAGTTATTTTCTATCGTATTGGTGCTTTGCCAATCATTGTTACATGGTAACCAAGTTATAGATGAACCATCCATGATACCTCTTGAAGAATATTGTAAACAAAACGATATAGATAATGATGTTGCGGCTTTAGGATATGTGTGCCTCAGATGTGCATGCCTTTACACTGTCATTGTTGCTACTATGGGTAATAGAATAGATGCTTATGGAGGTGATAAAAAAGAAGTAAGGAATTATTTAGAATGGGCAACAGCTTTTAGCATGATAGCTCACAAATCTTTAAAATTAAATGATATGATTCAAGCTCAAAAAAGTATATGCACATTATATAAGGACGACTGTAGGAAAAATTATTTAAAGACAGGCAATATGATGGTTGGAACATACATGGCAAATGATCTAAGCGTGTGTAAAGATTTTGAAAACAATACAAATCTTGAAAACTAACCAATAAAAGATTTATGCCATACCTAGCTGCTATTCATAAAGAAAATATTTACTCTACCTTTTTAATAGTTAATAAAAACGGAGGATTTGGCTCTTTTAGTTCTTTAAACCAGTTGTTATTGAAATGATTTTCATGGCTATATTGCGCTACAGAAATTAAACAAGGTGTGCATGAACTCCAGTTAAAAAGAATGGGGACTAATTTTTCCAGAATTGTTAGACAGTCTTCATCTTTATATAGATTTTGTTCAAACTTTTGAAGAGTTTCATCATGTAAAATAAAACTGTTTGAAGTTTTATACAATGTCATGTTCTTTTTTTCAGTTTCAATTTCAATAGCTTTAAAGTTGCTATAATCAAACAAATGACCCTTCATAAGGGGAAGGGGGAAATTCATTGAGATCATACCTCCCTTCTTTAACACCTCTAAAGTGTTATTAATTGATTTTTCTGTTATTACAAAACAAGGTAACTGCTCAAAGACTACGGAGTCAAATTTTCCACGGTAATCTTCAGGAAAAGGATTGAGAACATCATGCTTGAGATCACAAGGATCTGATGTGTCTACTAAACAAAATCTTTCATTAGATTTGTATTTCTCATAATATTTTTGGGTATAACGAGCCCCTACAATCATTACATTTTTCTCCATATTTTCTTTCAAGTCCATTGACCAGCAGGTGCCGTGGCTGAAAAATAAAAAGAATGTATAAAAAAAGGGAAATGCTTTATTTACTTTTGATTTAAAAAACAATTAATTCACCATTTTTTATTATTTTTATATTTTTATTTGGTAAACATTCTTTTAAAGCTTCTATGCTTACTGTAGTATTGGATATGTCTATTTCTTTAACCGTTTCTGGTAAATATTTTAAGCCATAACCTCCAATAAGAGTATTATTAAGGAAAAGCTTTTCTAACCCGTGAGGAAGAAATTCTAGATCTTTGTCCTCTAGCTGTAAATTAGACAGATTCAACGTGTTAATTGTCATCATTGATATTTTTTCTAGCCCTACTTTAGATATAGAATTGATTTCAGAAATATCTAATAAGGAGGCCTTTGTTGGTAAGCAGTCCCACTGTTCATCAGTAATATCTGAATGAAGAGTCCATTTCATAGGCTTGAGAAATTTTTCTGTTAATTCTAAATCCTCATGACTGCTTGCTGATGTTTCTAGGTCACTCGCCATTACATTAGAGGAAAACACAATAGATGCCCCCAACAGTGTCATTAATAAACATTTTTTCATGCTATTCTCCATCAATAAGTTTTCTAACATCTAACACATACTAACCAGTTTTTGCAAGACAGATTTCAAATATGTGCGAATCTGTAGGTTAAACCTTCTCTTTTAGCTTTGGCATAAAATATCTAATTGAATGGGTTTTTGTACATTGCAGCCAAATATCTGGGTAATTACTTTTAAGATATTGTCCATTCACAATGCATACATTGCGGCTTTTCCAGGTTGCAAGAACCTTACGTCCATGTTTAAGCGTATCATTTTCCTTCATAGAATTCATAAATTGAAACTTAAAAAATTCTGCCTTTTCAGACCAGCGGTCCCGTTCGTTTATTGCAAAACGATAGCTTTCCCAACTGTCTAATTCTGTCAATTCACAATTCCCTGGTTGAGATTGTGGATATAACAATTTTAAATTATTAATAGCAGATTCAATTGTTTTTTTATTTTTTTCCATTTTCTTCTCCTTTTTTTTGAGTTTTAAATAATTAATGAGTAGCTCTTTATTCGTGGAACTACACTTTTATGAGGCATCCCCCAAATACACCCAGACTTCAGGGTTCTCGACCGGCAAAATTGCTCCTGTCTGATTTTCCTTAAAGTGTGTTGGCAACACACGTTTCATGATAGATGCTCCTGTTTCAAGATCTTCCCCCGCAGGAATTTCCATGCCTTCTACACACATCACTCCGTATTTGCTTTTTTCAACTTTAAATTCTTCTAGGTTGAACTTGATAAAACCCTTGGTCATCAGTACATTTAAACGTCTATAAATAGTAACCTCTCCGCCTAATCCTGCTGCCCCGTCAAAAGTCTGACGAAATTGAGTCGGCGTATATAAATTGCCCTTAGCAGCCTCATCAAAAATCAACTGTAGGATAACGTCATGACAGCGCTTGCGCTCCGCATCCTGTTTCTCACCATAGTCTTTGCGGACAATCCGCTCTGAGGGTGGTTCCATCTCCTGCCAGCGACCATCAAGTTTATCGACTAATTTTGTCGGGACCCCCTTGCCATTGCGTAACTCAAACATGATTTGGCGCAGAGCTTGCTTTTCATCCGGACGAAACAATAACATACCCGTCGTATAAAAACTGCGTAGACTCGCCGCACCGCTTAAAGCCTGAAACGGGTCTTCTTCGACCATCTTCTTGGTAATTTTCTTGGTGTGATGGGTTAAAATCAATCCGGCCTGAGGATTAACCAGGTAGCGCAGCTTCTCAACCCGATCCTGCAAAAACGCTAGCATTGCCGTGTTGTCATTTTCATTACCGGATTTACCAGGGTCATAGACATTGCGTAAGGGATCAATCACCAGAACATCAACTTGATTTGGTTCAAAAAACCGCGTAACCGCCTCATAAACCTTGTGCACCCCGCCTTCATCTAACAAAAAGCGTACCTGAGGGGTCATGACCAAATTCTTACGCACCAGGGGCAAAAAATTAGGATCAAAAACCTCTGGGTTGTTCAGGATGCTCAAGCGCTCCCGTAAATAGTCATACATGATTTCCGTTTGCAGATAAAAAATCTTCAATGGTCTCGGCGTTGTCATGCCCAGAAATGGTAGTCCTGCAGCTAGATGCGCTAGCCAGCTTAATAACAAGTCAGTCTTGCCAACCTTGGGAGCCCCACCAAACACCAACAGTCCACCTGGGGTGAGAATCCTTGGCGACACCCAATCTTGCGGGAAAGGGCTGGGGTCATCGAGCAATTGACCAACTGTGTAAGCTGGCAAGTTTTGATCTAAATCTTGGTTGTGTGCCGTTGATGCAAGTTCAATTTCTTGGGCACAGGCCCCTAGAAAAGCTTTTATGTCAACGCCCTCAGCTACAGCATCAGCCGCATCCCAGCCTTGGACTTTATCTTCGGGAATATTCATGATAGTCAGAGACGCTAACCCCAAGGCTTTGAGTTTAGATATAGCCCTGGCCGCATAGTCTTGACCCGGCAGATCATGGTCCGGCCAAACCAGAACATGCTTACCGCGTAATGGTGACCAATCGGTTTTATCGA
>CANMNU010000055.1 GCA_947499175.1 Alphaproteobacteria bacterium | reverse complement strand
ATTTAGGTTTGTGGAAGTAACCAGACAAAACCTCAATCACTGCAATGTTGGCTAAATTATCTTCTGGTGGTGAGGTTACATAAACTTTAAGCATTTTTCGGTCCATAGTTCCGTCCACCAATGTACCAATACGACTTTTAGATGCTTTGGGAGTAACTTTTATCCAAAAACAAAAACCTTCAGCATTTTTTTTTGCAAAATGCGGAATGTCTTCAAACATTAACATTTAAGAGCTTGTTTCAGTTTGTACCCATTGCGCAAAAGCTGGATGGGACTGTTTAACATCTATAGTAATAATAGCCGGACATTCATATGAATGAAGCTCAATTACCCTTTGGTAAACTGCCTCTTGGCATGCATTAGTAGTTTTTAAAAACATAGCAACTTCAGTGGATGATTCAATTTTTTCATTCCAGGAACACATTGAGCTTATTGGCCACATGTTTACGCAGGCAACTAAACGTTCGGCAAGCAAAGTTTTTGCAATTAATTTTGCTTGCTCAATATTTGCAACGGTTGTGTAGATAACTATCATCTCATGCCCATAAATGCTTAATTGCATCAAGCTCATCTGCCTTGCCAAAATTATAAACCGTAGCTTCTGGCACAATACGCTTAATTAATCCAGAAAGTACTTTACCAGTGCCAATTTCTACAAAATTATTTATTCCAGAGTTAAACATATTAGTAATTAATTCCACCCAACGCACTCTTTCAGTAATTTGTTGCACTAATAAATTATGTATTTGTGATTGATTACAAACCTTAGCAGTGACATTGGCGTAACAATCAGCCTTCATAGGCATGATCTCTACTGTCCTTAAAGCTTGGTCCATAATGTTTGCTGCAGGTAGCATTAAAGAACTATGAAAAGGCGCACTTACTGGTAATAGCAAAGCCCTTTTGGCCCCCATTTCCTTTGCTTTTGTAATTAGCCATTCAATAGCATTAAGATGACCACTGATAACAATTTGCCCAGGTGAGTTATCGTTGGCAATTTGTGCAACTTCACTTGTGGATGTCAAAGATTGTATTAATTTTTCAATTTGTAGCATGTCTAAGCCAATAATTGCAGCCATGGCACCTTCGCCAGCTGGTACAGCACTTTGCATAGCATTACCTCGCAATTTTACCAGGGTAACCGAATCCTTTAAGGCAAAACAACCAGCTGCCGTTAATGCAGAATATTCTCCCAGGGAATGGCCAGCTACGGCTTTAACAAGTTCATTAATTGGCTTGCCAAGTTCGTTTTCTAAAACTTTTTGTGCCATTAAACTTGCTGTAAGCAATGCTGGCTGAGTGTTTTCTGTAAGTATTAGCTGATCAGTAGGACCTTCAAACATTATTTTTTTAAGGTCTTGCTTTAGGACGTCACAGACTTCATAAAGGATTTCTTTGGCTTTCGGAAAATTATTGTATAAATCCTGCGCCATGCCAGTTACTTGGGAGCCTTGTCCAGGATAAACAAATGCGATGTTCATATAGTTTTTAGTAAAGTTTTTTAGACTCTAGCATTGCTAGCAGTAAAATCAAAATTATCTATTCATATTTTTATAGATTGTTTACTTCGCTCATTGCTCACCAACAATTTCCTTAATAGCATTCGACATATTCACTGAATGTCGGCTAATTACATCATGCATATAATAATTTACCACAGCAGTTTTAAACAGTTCATGGCTTAATTTCGCATCTGTTACATTGAATGGTTCAAAATCAGGTTTAGCTAAATTTGGCAACAAATTTTGTAATTGCGCCAAGGTATTAAATGGTAAAGGTTTGCCCAATTTTTCTGAGATTGCTCGAATAATTTTCCAATCTTCCTTGGCATCACCTGGTGGAGGTAACACATGTTTAGTTTGCTGAGAGACCCCTTCCATGTTTACATATGTAGAATTTTTTTCACTAAAAGCCGAGCCTGGCAATATTACATCTGCCAGGTGTGCACCTTTGTCGCCATGGTGTCCTTGGTAAACTACAAATGTATCACCATAACTTTGGTCAATATCTACATTCAATAAATATAATAGCTTTAGGCTACCATCATTAGCGCCATTTATAATTTGATTGAAATCTTTACCATTTTCTTTAGGCAGAAAACCTACATCCAACCCACCTACCCTAGCTGCAGCTGTATGTAAAATATTCACCTGGCAGGAATATTCCTGGAAAAGCTTATTTACCAGGTTCAATATACCAAGTTGGTCAGGCATGAAACAACTTGTGCCCAAAATTACTATTGGGTTTTTAGCTGTTTTTAAGACATTAGCAAATGAAGATTTACCTATTTCATTTAAAGAAAAGGCAGTGTCTCCTAAATGAGTATAAGGATAAGTTAGATCTTTCACCTTGCCAATTAAGGCAATTTTACAGTTATTGTGTACCACAGCTTTACGCAAACGTGCATTTACCATAGTTGCTTCGTGGCGTGGGTTACAACCAATTAGTAAAATTGCATCAGCATTTTCAATATTTTGAATTGTTGAATTAAACAAATAATGACTGCGATGACCATATGGAATCATGGCGCCATCAACCCTGCAGTCACGGTTGTTAACCCTAAGATCATCAAGCAACATACGCAAAGCTAACATGCTTTCTTGGTCAGCCAAGTCTCCAGCCAGAGCAGCTATTTCTTGCGGTTTAGTTTCGGTAATTTTTTGACAAATTACAGCGATTGCTTCTTCCCACGAACATGCAACTAACTTCCCATCTTTTTTAATATATGTTTTATCAAGTCTTTGGCAAGTTAAGCCATCATAAGAAAATCGCGTTTTATCACTAATCCATTCTTCGTTGATAGATTCATTAATTCGCGGCAAAATCCTTAAAACTTTGGAATCACGCACATCTATACGAATATTGCTACCTACTGCATCAAGCAAATCTATAGAATCAGTACTTTGTAATTCCCAAGGACGGCCATGAAAAGCATATGGTTTATTAGTAAGCGCACCTACCGGACAAATATCGATCATATTACCTGAAAGTTCTGAACTTATAGCTTTACCCAAATAACTAATAATTTCTGTATTTTCGCCTCTGCCAATGGTTCCAATTTCTTCAACACCAGCAACATCTGTAGCAAATCTTACACAACGCGTACAATGAATACAGCGATTCATTATTGTTTTTATGAATGGACCCATATATTTATTAGGTACAATGCGTTTGTAAAATTTGTAACGGCTACTACCGGAACCGTAGTTTAAAGTAATGTCTTGCAGGTCACATTCACCACCTTGGTCACAAATTGGGCAATCTAGGGGGTGATTAATTAAAAGTAGCTCTAGCACACCTTTTCGAGCATTTTCAACCATAGGAGTTTGAGTACGAACAACCATACCTTCAGAAACTACAGTTGCACAGCTTGCGACTGGTTTAGGGGATTTTTCAACCTCAACCAAACACATGCGGCAATTACCTGCAACTTTTAGTCGTGGATGATAACAAAATACCGGAATTTCTTTAGCTAGCTCACCACAGGCTTTTAAAATACTGGTGCCTGGCTCTACCTCAACTTCTACATCATCAATAATTAGTTTAACCATGTGCTATTGCCTGCTTAATACGTGCTTCAATTTCTGGTCTAAAATGTCTGATCAAACCTTGAACTGGCCATGCTGCAGCATCACCAAACAAACAAATGGTATGTCCTTCAATTTGTTTGGAAACATTTTGCAATAGATCAATATCACTAATTTCTGCCTGACCCTTAACCAATCTTTCCATCATTCGCCACATCCATCCGGTACCCTCACGGCAAGGAGAACATTGACCACAACTTTCATGCATATAAAATTTTGACAAACGAGCAATGGCTTTTATTATATCAGTTGATTGGTCCATAACAATTACTGCCGCTGTACCCAAACCACTTTGCACATTACGCAGTGAGTCAAAATCCATTAAAACATCGTCACAAATTGACTTTGGCAATAATGGTACAGAAGATCCACCTGGGATTATTGCCTTTAAGTTATCCCAACCACCACGTACCCCACCTGCATGTTTTTCAATTAGCTCACGCAGAGGTATTCCCATTTCTTCTTCGATGTTACATGGCTTATTAACATGCCCTGAAATACAGAAGATTTTAGTACCAGTGTTGTTAGGTCTGCCAATACCTGCAAACCAATTTGCTCCACGGCGCAAAATAGTTGGCACTACGGCAATTGATTCCACATTGTTAATGGTAGTTGGACAACCGTATAACCCTGACTGAGCTGGAAAAGGTGGTTTTAAACGGGGAAATCCTTTTTTACCTTCAAGGCTTTCCATTAATGCTGATTCTTCCCCACAAATATAGGCTCCAGCCCCACGATGTAAATAAACATCTAATGACCAGCCAATAGTTTTTTCAGAATTTTTGCCAAAAAAACCAGCAGAATAAGCTTCATTTATTGCTGCTTGCAGCACTTCGGCTTCACGAAAATATTCACCACGAACGTAAATATATGCCGTATTGGCCCCAATAGCAAAGCTAGCGTAAGCAATACCTTCTAATAATTTATGAGGTTCATTTCTTAAAATATCACGGTCTTTACAAGTGCCTGGTTCGCTTTCGTCCGCATTTATTAAAAAATAATGAGGCTTTTCAGATTTTTTTGGCATAAACGACCATTTCATGCCTGTGGAAAACCCTCCACCACCACGACCGCGTAGACCACTGGCTTTAACTTCTTCAATTATCCAGTCCGCACCTTTTTGAATGATTTCCTTAACTCCATGCCAATCACCGCGAGATTGAGATGCTTTTAAGTTACTAGGACTATCACCAAAAAGGTTGGTAAAAATACGATCTTGAGGTTTTAACATGAAGCAGCCTTTGAGCATTGTCTTCCAGCTTGTGAACCACACTTTGGAACTTTACCAGATTTCAAATCCTCTAAAAGTTTTTTGGTCGATTCTGGGGTTAGATCTTCAAAAAAATCATCATTAATTTGCAACATTGGCGCATTAACGCAAGCCCCTAAGCACTCAACCTCTGATAAAGTAAACGTACCATCAGCTGTCGTTTGGCCTAATGAAATATTCAGATGATCTTTGCAAACTTCCATGATTTCTTCAGCACCACGCAATGCACATGGTATAGTACCACAAACCTGCACATGATACTTACCAACTGGTTTTAAATTAAACATGGTATAAAAACTTGCTACTTCATACACGCGCATTTCAGCCATGCCCAATAAATTAGCAACTTCTGCAATAGCTGAAGGTTTAAGCCATCCATCATTTTGGCGTTGCGCTAAATCAAGCAAAGGCAACACGGCACTAGCTTTTCGATCATCTGGATATTTTTTTAAAATCTCAGCTATTTTAGTTAGATTTTCATGGGTAAATGCAAAGGTCATTAACGATCAATCTCTCCAAAAACAATATCCATTGATCCTAAAATAGCAACAATGTCTGAAAGTAAATAGCCGCGTCCCATAAAATCAAGTGCTTGTAAAAAAGCAAATCCAGGTGCACGAATTTTGCAACGGTAAGGCTTGTTTGAACCATCTGAAATTAAGTGAACACCAAACTCACCTTTTGGCGCTTCAACTGCCACATAAACTTCACCTTCTGGCACATGAAACCCTTCGGTAAATAATTTGAAATGATGAATCAAGGCTTCCATTGAATTTTTCATTTCAGCCCTATTAGGTGGTGAAATTTTTGGGTTACTGTGGTGGACTGGTCCACTTGGCATTTTTTCTAAGCACTGAAAAATTAGCCTAATTGATTCTCGCATTTCAGCAATTCGTACTAAATAGCGATCGTAACAATCACCATGTTTGCCGATTGGAATATCAAAATCTAGATTTTCGTAAATTTCATAAGGCTGGGATTTACGTAAATCCCAAGCTATACCAGAAGCCCGAAGCATAGGTCCAGAGAGCCCCCATGCAATTGCATCTTTGCCATTGATAATGCCAATATCAACAGTACGTTGCTTAAAAATACGATTGTTGGTAACTAAGCTTTCAATATCATCAATAACCTTAGGTAGGCGGTTTGCAAAATCATAGATTTCTTCAAGCAAGTCTTTAGAAATGTCTTTGGCAACGCCACCAGGCCTAAAATAAGCTGCATGCAGCCTTGCTCCGCTGGCTTTTTCATAAAAACCCATAATCACTTCACGTTCTTCAAATGCCCATAAAAATGGGGTCATTCCACCAACATCAAGCACAAATGTTGCAATATTTAGCAAATGGTTGCCAATTCTGGTTAGTTCGCTGAACAGAATACGAATATATTGCGCCCGAGCAGGGGCACTTATACCAAGTAATTTTTCAATGGCTAGCACAAACGCATGCTCCTGGTTCATTGGCGAAACATAATCAAGGCGGTCAAAATATGGAATTGCCTGCAGATAAGTTTTTTGTTCGATTAATTTTTCTGTACCGCGGTGTAAAAATCCAATATGAGGGTCCGCACGTGCAACAACCTCACCTTCAAGGTCAAGGACTAAACGCAACACACCATGCGCTGCTGGATGCTGTGGCCCAAAGTTAATGGTATACTTATCATTCATTGATGAGCCTCCGTTTCTTTTTTTAAAAGCTCATCCCACTGCCCTTCCCAGGGACTTAAAAAATCAAATTTTCGAAAATCTTGGTTTAAATTTAGCTCTTTATATTCCACATTTCCTGATTTTTGGTTAAAGAAAACTTCATTATAACCTGAAATAGGAAAATCTTTGCGCAACGGGTAACCGGAAAAATTATAATCACACAAGATTCGTCGCAGATCAGGGTGATTATCAAAATGAATGCCAAACATATCCCATATTTCACGTTCATACCAATTTGCATTTGGATAAACGTTAATGACTGAGGGTATAGCGACCAAGGCATCACTTGCTATTTTGACCATAAGGCGCTGATTAGTAGTGTGACTAAGCAGATGATAAACAAGTTGATATCGAATAGTTTTTTTAGGGTAATCAACACCGCATAAATCAACCAATTGGGTGAAACGCATTTTGGGGTGATCACGTAAAAACATGAGTGCACGCACGATATTTGCAGAAAAAACAACAACGCTAATCGGTGATGTTGAGGTATCGACCTTTTGCAGGTCACAACCAATACCTGCAAGTAATGTTTCTAATGATTCTTTCAAGTTGAAATAAATTTTTATCTATTAGTGTGGAGTATACCACGGAAAATATTTGTGAAAATGGATTTGTTTTTGTTAATTTTTATTTCTTTCCTTTTAGAGAAACTCCACGGGGTAACCCCCGTGGGTTTACACTGTCGTTATTCTTTAATTTAGCAGAGGAAATGCATCAGCAATTTGTTTAAGTTCTATAAGTTTTTTTGGTATACTGGCCTTTAGCATAGGATTTGCGCTTTTTAATGCTCCACTTATTTTTTTTATTGCATCAATCATATCCTCAATATCATCTATACCATCTATTTTCTTTTGAAAAGCCTGTTTACCATCTTCAGTTTCAAAATACTTCAAATACTTTTCTGCAAGAATAAGGCCATCAGCTACCTTTGGATCAACCACTTGGTTTTGCGCAGGTTTTATAGGTGCATTATTGACCGGATTCTTAATTTGAATTTTTTGGTCTGGTACCTTAATTGGCACGTTTTGTTTTGGTGCATTGATAATATTTAAATCTGGTACTTTATTTGTAGATTTTATTAAGTTAAGTGCTTTTTCTTTTAGGTTAGTAAAGACAGTTTTTAAATTATCTGGTTCAGCTAGCACACCTAATTTTTTTTGAGCTCCATTAAGTTTGACAACGAAAGATTTTGATACGCACATAGCATCATTAAGTGCCTTAAGATCAGAAATAAGGCTATCTAATTCTTCAGCAACCTTAATTTTCTTCGACCTAGATATAATTTCTTTAATTTGTGTACTCATATCTACTTCTGTATTTTCAGTAATAAGAGAATCTAGCGCAGCTTCGGATGCATCTGGTAGTTTGGTGGCAATATCAGTATATAAATCAATATTATCAATTAAAGATTTAGCTCTTGTAACTCCTGTTAGTAAGTCATCCATAGCATTTTTAAAATTCACAAAATCTTTATTGACAGTATTTAGTTTTTTAAATTCTTTTGACTTGTCACCCAATGAATTTTTAACTTGAACACGCAATTTTTCTATTTGATCTAACTTTATTTGAGGGTTAGCACGAGACATAATTTTATATTCAGATTCTAAACTTTTAAAGTCACGAATTACTTCATATAAATATGCGAAAGCTGCTTTCTTTTGATCATCGCTTAAATACTCCAAGCAATTGCTCATTTCTTCAAACTTAAGAAACTTATTGGTCTCTTTTGGGCTATCTTTTAGTAAAAATATTGCAAATTGTGGTTGAGCCAAGAATTCCAGAACAAGTGGCCGGCATTCATTACTAGAATTGTTCTTTTGAGCCTCATAGAATGAAAGACATTCTT
>CANMNU010000054.1 GCA_947499175.1 Alphaproteobacteria bacterium | reverse complement strand
CAGAATTAAATAATTTATTTGTTTGGAAAGAATACACCAAAAGATTGCAAAAATTAGAGTTATCAACATTCAAGCTTGATATAACCCGTACTTTTATTTGTGCTTTGGAATCATGGAGTAACCTAACTGAACTTCACTTATCACACACTGAATTAGACGATTTTGGGCTCTCACGTGTTCTTGATGCTATGCATCAAATGAAAAATTTGAAGGTGTTGGTTCTAAATGGTAATCAAATAAAAAATGTTAATGAGCTCTACAATATTAAGGAAATGTTTCCAAAGCTAACAACATTAAACTTAGCCAACAACCTAATAACTGAGGAGAATAAAGCGATTCTTAATAGTGTTATAGGTTTCAAATTAAATTTAATTTTTGACAAAAAAATGATTGCTTAACTACTTTATGATTTTTACAAAATTTATTTTAAAACCAATCTGGCGTAGGCCTGTTTGGTTTTTATTTTTGGCTTTTTTTCTTATGCCTTTAAAAGCAATGGAAATGGACACGTACATTGAGCTTACCCCTAAGCAACAATTATTTCTAAATTTGTATTCTCAACCCCTTAAGTATGACGATATTGTTAACTTTATGGCTTATGAACAAAACAAGCCTTCTGCAGCTTATGGCTATGATGATTCTTTAAATATTGTTTACCTAACATTTTCTGAAAGATTTGAAAAAACTTATGGGAATTCATTTAGTGATTCTCAAAAAGTTTTACGTGAACTTTTTATATTTTACTGGGGGCTACGAAGTGATTTTTTTAAAGGCGTATTTTTTGAAAAATTTTACCGAAACGATATACCTAATGAAATTATCGCAATCAGAAGAATTATGTGTGAAAAGGTTCTTTCAACAAGGCTTGCAAATAAAGAAAAATTTAAAAAGGCCTACAATGAAGAACTTAAAAATGACTCTGCTAGTGAAGTTCCTATTATCAAATGTAGCGATGCAGAACGTTATAAATCTATCTTAAAAAGTTTGTTTCCAAATGCGATATTTTCACCTGGATATTTTGTTAAATCACCTAAACATGGTGGTTACACATCTAAGGTATACACTTACAGAAGACTCAAAAAATCACCAGATAATTTGCTAGTTAAGTTTAAGAACATATCGTTTGTTGCACGCACTTTAAATGAATATGGCGAGCAAGAAGTTAAATACTTAGTTAGATTAAGGTATTATCCGCAAATTATTGCACTGGGTTTGAATCACTTACGTTACCCTTTTGTATTTCCTCGTTTAGCTCAGCTTGTCCGTAGTGATAATTGTGTTGGCATTTTTAAATGTGTAAATGATAATGGCCAAGAAAAATTGGGAAGCTTATTACATGGTGCCCATGGTTTTGAATTAGGCACCTATTTAAATTCATGTACAGCATATGATGCAAGGGAAATTTTAGAACAAGTTGGTGAAACCCTTGCAAATGCTCATTCAAAAGGGGTGGGGCATGGGGATTTTTCTCCGAGGAATATTTTTGTAAAAAAGTCTAGAGTGATTTCTTGGGTTGATTTGGCAGATACACAAGAAACTTTAAACCTTTCAGACAATGACCGCATATTATATGATCTTATGCGTTTTTACACTTACGAAGTAACTCAATACCTTAGTCAATCAAATAAAGAAGCTGATTGGGATGCAGCCCAAAAACTATCAGAACAGTTTAAATATTTATTAAAAGGCTATCTAAAAGTTAACAATGGTGCAAAAGATATTATCGCCAAAAATTTGAGCGACTTTTTTGAAGTGTTATCTGATATGCCTCTTTTTATTGAAAAAAAAGAAATGGATTGTGAATTTCACTTTGATTTTTCCTTCCATGAGAAGGATCTAAGTATAGAATTATTGCTAAATAATAAGGGTGATATTTTTTGGGGCCAAGGGTATTGGCAAACACCAATTATGGATGCTGTCCGTGAGCAAATTTTGAAGTTGGCGCCTTTTGATACAAAACATATTTCTGATTTATTAAACAAAGTGTTGGGTTGATATAAAATTGCAGCAGTTCGTAACTTTAAAATCTGCAACTTGAGTGTTCGTTATCTCTGTCTCTTCATTACTTTTAAGGGTATACGGTATTGCCATTGCTTATGGTGGTGTGTTTATAATGCCTTCTAAAGTTTTATTGGGTGATTAGTAAGGTTAACCCCCCAACGTTTAGCACATTAACCATAGATTAACTAATAACAGGTATATTAGCTATAGGTGGTAAGAAAACACCCAAGACAAAGCTTGGGTGCATAAGCTTGAGTAACAGATTAAATGTTACTCCCTTTAGATATAGGGTGTCCTGTCTACGATCACCAACAGCGCTGTTGGTGATCATTGTAGACACTTTTTGCATGGACCGGAAGTCCATGGAAGAACATAATCTTAAAATCATAGGGATTTTAAGACAAAGGCAGGTTTATGTTTGTGGTGGCGGCTGGGGTGGGCAGTTGTCACTGTTTTCCGGGGCAGGTGGGCCCCGTAAATAATGCTGTTATTTATCTTTTCTTCATTTTTTATTTCAAAATGAGAGTTATTGCGGGTTAACAATCGTCAATTAGGTAAATATAATTTACCGTGTCAGCTTGAGTGCATAAATCTTTTGACAAAAGTTGTTTTTCATGGCATTCCAAAGTCTAGGATAAAAATTTTTAAGGAAAAAAATAATGGCTGAATTAGCTTGGGGTGTTAAACGCACATGTAATGGTTGTGGTGCAAGATTTTATGATTTGCGTAAATCACCAGCTGCCTGTCCAAAATGTGGTGTTACTTTTGAACTTTTAACGGCAGTACGTGGTAAGCGCGGTAGAACAGCTGCAAAAGAAGTAGCACTGCCATTAGATGATTTAGATTTAGTTTTGGGTGATGACGCTGTTGTGGTTGATGATCCAACTTTATTGGAAGACGAAGATGACACTGGATTTGGTGATCTTCCAGCTGACTTAGATAGTGACGTTCACTAATAATCGTTTTTGTTTTATACTAGTGGAGTGTTATGCACCACTGGTAATAATTTTTAACTAAATAATATTAGAAATATTTTCTGTGTTATTGTTGCTGGAAGGTGGTTAAAAAATTGTTAATTTTTTAAAAGGTAATTGTTTTTTAAATGCAAATTTCATTTCCAATCAATGCCCCAATTAATTTTAAAGCATTTGGGCGTTCTGTTGAAAAATCTGCTGGTACATAGTTATCCGCAATTCTGCCAGCTTCTAATAAGCCTAATTCTTGTAAAACTAGCGCAGTTAATTCACTGCAAAACAATGACCCTAGGTCTTCAGATGAGTTTCCCCTAAAGGCCGCTAAAACTAATTCACTAACGTGTGTTTCATATGGTCTGCCAACGTATTTATCAACTATCAGTTTAACTCTTTCATAATCTGGCATTGTTGTGTTATTTTCATATATGAATGGTCGTATAACAATTGGGTTGTTACTTTCTTTTAAGATAAAGTCTTGCCAAGGAATCACATGAACGTTATCACCTAGGTCAGTGTTTGATTCAAAGCAGTACCAGCTGTTTTTATTTGCTTCAATGGGGTTACTGCTAATATCAATAGGGTCACACAAAATCATGGCTACATGTGACCATTTGCTTTCTTTACCTATTTCGATGATATCGCTAACTATGCCTGATCCATTACGTAATGCTAAATAACCAAGGGTTAAATTGTTTGCAATATCCATAAAAAGCCATGTAGTGGTGTAATTATAAGTATTATCACCTCTACTTAGTTACTAAAAAGTTAAAATTAGCTAAACAATTTAGTTTGTACCACTTCAAGTTTACGGTTGTTGTTGCCCTTCATTAAATCTTTTAGTTTATAAAGAACTTCAAGGGCTTGCTTAGGCGATAAATCATCAGGTTTAATGCTGCGTAGCAATTTAAATGTATTAACTTCATTAGCTGATTCTGGCAGTGGCACTAAAGTCGTAGTTTTCACATTTATTGAGTTGTTTGCATAAAATTTAGGCACTTCTTTTAAAAGACTTTGTGCTCTGTCAATTACAGATGGTGGCAATCCAGCCAATTCAGCTACATGAATTCCGTAAGATTTATCTGCTGATCCTTCAATTACCTCATGCAAAAAAACTACATTTTCGTCATGTTCAATAATTTTCATGGTTAGTAGTGTAATTGGGTAGTCTTTTTCTAAATCAACCAATTCATGGTAATGAGTTGCGAATAAGCATCGGGCTTTAATGTTGCTAATAATATGTTCACTAACAGCGCGTGCAATTGCTAATCCATCTTGGGTAGATGTCCCTCTGCCAATCTCATCTAATATTACAAAAGAACGTTCACTTGCCTGGTGTAAAATGCTAGCGGTTTCAATCATTTCAACCATAAAAGTTGATCTTCCTGCCGCCAAATCATCTGCCGCACCAATGCGTGAAAAAATTTTATCCACCAAGCCAATCGTGGCATTTGCTGCAGGTACATAAAGCCCGCAATGGGCCATCCAAATAATTAGGGCATTTTGTCGCAAATAAGTACTTTTACCGGCCATGTTCGGCCCAGTTAACAGGCCAAATTGTGGATTATTTAGTTGGCAATTGTTTTTGGTAAAATTTCCTTGGGCTACATAGGTTTCAATAACTGGGTGACGCCCACCTTCAATATGTAATTCTAATCCTTCGCTTAAAATGGGTTTAGTATAATTTTTAAGGTTACTAAGCTCTGCTAAGGCGCTATAAAGATCAATCTCTGCAATTTGGTTGGCAATTGCTTCAAGAGATTCTCGTTGTTCTAGAATTTGACTACAAATATTGTTGAAAATTTCAATTTCATAAGCTATAGTGGCCGTTGCTGCATTTTCTAATTTTGCCGCTAATTCCTGCAATTCATTGGTCATATAACGCGCGCCATTACTAATTGCCTGGCGGTGAAAAAAGTGCTCAGGAACTTTGCTAAGTTGACTTGCACTTACTTCAATAAAATAACCAATTAAATTGTTGGTGCGAATTTTAAGATTGCTAATACCACTTTGTTGTTGATAAAATTGTTCCAATTCTTTAATTTGCTTGTTTCCAAAATTACGGGTGTGGCGCAAATCATCAAGAGTTTGGTTGGCACCAGTCTTAATAATGCCACCACCCATATGGGTTACTGGCATTTGGTCTTCTAAATTTTTTTCTAAAAAAGTAGCTAAATTGTTTGGAATATTAATATTCCAAAAAGTTTGCTCAACAAGTGTTTCTTTAATAACTGTTGCCACTTGCAAACCTTGGCTAATTGCTTTTAGGTCGCGGGGCAGGGCGCGGTTAAGGCTAATCCTGCTCAATGATCGTTCTAAATCGGGGCAATGTTCAATGGCTTTACGCACCAATTGACGCAAATCATTATTTTTATAAAACCAATCAATTCGCATGAACCGTTGGTTAAGCAACGGCAAATTTTTAAGCGGATTTGTTATATTTGTAAAAAGTAATCTTCCACCACCACCAGTTTTGGTGTTATCAATGGTGTGCAAAAGTGAGCCTTCAAAACTCCCCTTAAGTGTGCGAATTATTTCTAAGTTACGGCATGATTGTGCATCAACTTTAATAAATAGCTCAGATTCAATTAATTTTGGAGCTCGCAAAGGCTGTTTGAAAGGTTCGTTTTGTTGAGGTTCTTTGCTTAATGCTTGCTGCGTAAGTTTTAAATAGTCACACAAGACTCCACATGCTTGAATAAGTTCAGGGTTATTAATTCCAAAAACTTCAGGAGTTAACGCCTTAAAGGTTTCTAATAATTGCTTTTGCGCACTATTTAAGTTATATCGTGTATCTGCTAGGGGACGAATTAATTTTTTAAACTGGGTAAAAGTTTCAGAATTTAACCCTTGCCACAGGCTGTCTGGCAATAAAATTTCAGAACCATCTAGTTGGTACAAAAAACTTGCCAAATGATCTACGCCAATATTTTGTACAAAAAAAGCGCCAGTGGAAATATCAGCCCAGGCCACACCAAGCATTTGTGTTTTTTTATTAACAGGACTTACAACTATAAGATAATTGGCTTTTTTGGGGGTTAATAAGCTTTCTTCTGTTAATGTCCCTGGTGTGATAATACGCACAACCCCACGCTTTAAAGGGGCCTTACTACCCCTTGCCTTGGCTTGTTCTGGGGTTTCAATTTGCTCACAAACGGCTACTCTAAAACCTTTTTCGATTAATTTTAAAAGGTACAGTTCATGGGAATGCACAGGGACTCCTGCCATAGGAATTGGCTCGCCATTACTTTGACCACGTTTTGTTAAGGCTATGTCTAATGCACTTGATGCTTGAATTGCATCATCAAAAAAAAGTTCATAAAAATCCCCCATGCGATAAAACAACAAACAGTCGCTGTGAGAATTTTTAATCTCATGGTATTGCACCATCATTGGCGTGTGTGCTGGCGTTATGATGGCGGATGATGTCATAAGTCATTTGTATAAATGTTTCGTTACTTATAACAAAAATTTGGGTAAATGTCGCCTGCTGTAGTTTGTTTCAAGCATGATTTATGAAGCATTTCCCCTAATTTTTTAAAGCTTTTCTGAGGGGGTTACTAGTTACGGTATTTACGTTCTATTAATGCACAATTTAAAATTGTATTAGTAATTAACATTATTTTAATAACTAAGGGGTATTCTAAAAAAGTTAGACATTAACTTTTATTAGGAGAGCCCATGATTACCAAAAAAATATTAATTGTGCTGTCACTTACCTCAGTTTTAAAATTAGAATGCGCATCAAAGCTAATGTTGGAAGCTATAGGAGATGGTGTCACCAGAATGAGTATGGGGCTTAAGACGGCACATCCCGAAATGTTGAAAGCAGCAAAAAATTTGCTTAGTTCAAAACCTATAACTAATTCTGATAATACACTTTTAGGAAAAAGAAAACATACTGAATTGCCGTCAATGACGTCCGATTCTGGGCCGTTTTTTAGTTCTTATAAAAGTGCATTTTTTGTGAAATCTACCAATAAAAAATTTCCTTTAGTTAAAAAGATAACAGAACTTGCAGGTCTTAATAATTTTCCTTCTTCCTTAGTTTACCAACAGCACCCGTTGGGTTCATGTACTGCCAATTCTATGGCTTTTATTATTAGGTATTTATCGGTGCGTAATAGTGATAAACCAAATGATTTCTCAAGCGATAACACACAAATGTTAAATCCATCACGACTTTACCACTATTATAATACCAGGTACGAAGAAGGGAATATAAATAAAGATCCATCTAATGTGCTTGGTGATCATGGTGCTTCAATGGAGGGGGCAATGGTTGCGCTTGATAAGTATGGCACAGGCCCAGAAGATTTTTCTGACAAAGTAGATTTAGAACGAGGATTTACTTATTCCGGTTGGAGTTATGACCCAGATAATGGGCCTAATGGTAAATTCAAAATTCAGCCAGTCCCTGAAAGTTATCGTTTTGCGTTGGATCCAAGCTTGGACGGTATAAATACTGATAGCGGTATAAACCCCTATAGCGTTGTTTCTCAAAAAATTAGATATGCTGATTTGTGTTTAAAATACCAAGGTGACAAATTAAACACACCTAACGGAAAAATAAGTTTGGTTAATGACTTTAAAACAGCATTAAGCAGAAATAACCCAATCTATTTTGGAACAGCTCTTGAACAAGCGTTCATGCTGCCAAAGGATGGTTTCATACCCATCATGCCTGACATGAGTAACTTCAAGCCTATCGGTGGCCATGCTTTAGCGATTGTTGGCCATGGTAATTATAATCCAACGGATGCAGGCAATAATTATTTTAAGTTTATTAATTCATGGGGACCTGAATGGGGAGATAACGGGTTTGGGTATTTTCCTGAAGAATATGTATCTAACGTTAACTTTTTTGGAAGCTCTGCTTATGCTGTTGATTTATTAAAGTAGAGGTGGTTTTGTTAAAAATGTTAGCTGTTATTCCTCTAAATTTTTAACAAAGTAGTTTTGCAACAAGACCTTCAAAAAAACAAATTATTTACACCTCAACAATAATCATAAAACTTTACTAAACTTGAATGGGACTTTTTTGAATATTTCACTAATTTGTGGTACCTTAATAACTGAGCATTAACTAAAAACCACGGCAAGTGGGTTTTAATTTGATAAGCATTTCTCCGCTGCACCCTTAGAGATGTCTTCAAAAGTGAAATGCTCCAGCCTATAGGTTTATAGCTTACTAATTATAAATTGAGTCCGTTGCTCTAGATTGCCGCGCAAGAAAATCTTGCTCGCAAAGACGCAGGAAACCGTCATCACGAGCCCACCTAGGGGCGTGGTGATCTAGTGTAAAATCTTTACCATTTTATGGGTGATAAGCTATAACTAATGCGCATTGGTTAAACAAGTAGCAGAACTGAAATTATAATAACTAATATTGTATTAGGATAAATTAACATATTACTTATAAAAAATTATATTACAAAATATTATAATTAACTAAATATTAACACTTTTTGGCCTATCCTAAACCCCACCCTT
>CANMNU010000053.1 GCA_947499175.1 Alphaproteobacteria bacterium | reverse complement strand
TTAAAAACAGATTTTCAGATTGTTCATACTCGACATAGATCGTTTATTAATGGCTTTATCCATATCTTTTCAACACTTATTGCTTATGCCTTGAAATCAAACAAACCTGCCATTAAATTCAACAATCTAATCCAGAATTAGGGTTCTAAAAATTAACTATTTTTTAATTAAAATTTTTTAATTTAGTACAAAAGAGGAGATCTATGTTAAAAATTATCTTGTGCTGTATTTTTACAATTTGTGCTTCATCCTTCGCTTGTGACGATTATGCAAATCTGGGCATTACTGTTCAAGAAATGAATCATGACATGCTTGAAAGCCAAGGTTTGCAAGGTAAAAATGGGGTTATTGTTACAGAAATTGCCCCTAACTCACCAGCAAAGTCTATCTTAAAGCAAGGTGATGTAATTATTGGTAAAAATTTGACCAAAAGCGGTAAGGCAGAACTAACCATCTGGCGTGAAAACAAGTCACAAACAGTTGTTTTAGACACTAATTTAAAGCCAAAAAATAATAATCTTTTGGCAGATGCTCGTTTTGCAGAAACTAAAAAAGGTGTTGTTGTAACCCAGCCAGGAACCAGCGGTTTTTTTGAAAATGGTGACGTGGTATTAGCAATTAACCTTCATAAAACACATGAAATTAATGATATTGTAAACGCTCTAAATACCAACAACAACAGTATTACGGTCAAAGTTGCACGCAATGGTAGCATGGTCACCCAGTCTATCGCTGTTGATGAAAACGGCAGTATTTTTAGAGAAACCATCGTAGAAGGGTAGCTTATATCAAAAATAACTTTAATATTTCCTGGTCCACATATGTTTCGCCAACGCTTTTTTCAATGTTACCGTAATTGTAAAAAAACTCTGGACCTACGCCAAAATTTTTAAACCTAAAAAGGTATCCTGCTAAAACCCCACCGTATAAACCTTTACCATGACAACTTTTACCATCAGTTAAGGTGGAATTTGCTGGAGTTCTATTTGTGAAAGTACAGTTGTGTGAAAGTACAGTTGGTCGTATTTTAAAATATTTGAAAGCAAAAGGGCTTATTGTGAAATCTCCATCAGCCTTGCGTACAAAACGAAAGATGACTTTTAACAAACATGCACAACCTTGGAAATTTAAAGATTACAAAACCATGGTGCTTGGTGAAAGTGTCCAAATTGATCACATGACGGTCACTAAAAATGGTATCACATTCAAGCATTTTCAAGCTTGGGAGAGAAAATCAAAATACATTGATGCAGCGATATACTCGAATGCAAAAGCTAGGAGTGCCAAGCGTTTTTTAATTGATTTTGTGAAACAAGCGCCATTTGTAATTGAATCGATTCAGGTTGATGGAGGATCAGAATTTATGGGATGGATGCGCTGAACTCAAGATTCCTCTAGTTGTCTTGCCCTAGAAAACCTGAGTATAACGGTGGTGTTGAGCGCGGAAATAGAACCTTTAGAGAAGAATTTTATAACCGCTCGGATCTTTTAGAGGATTCTGTCAAAGGCATGCAAGCAGCATTAAGTAAGACTTTAGTGAAATATAATACCTGCAGACCAAATCGGAACTTGAAAGGTTTAACTCCAATGGCGTATATTCAAAATACCTTATCGGAGGCCTCGATCTTGTCTCATTCAATATGAACCCGCACAAAAGTATATTTTCTTACAGAAGGAATCATGTATACTCCATAAATAGTGTATTGATTTTTTTTGTTATGAGATTTTTTAAATTATTAATCATTCTGCAAGTAATAGTTGTTTTAGCTGGATGTGCCTCAAAAACTGGAAATACTTTAGAGGATAAATCTTTAGAAGAAATCAGAGATTTTTTAGCTAATAGGAATCCCACCAAAGAAGCTATAAGATCCTATCTCGGGGAACCAAAGAAGGTTGAACATGAGGTAAATAGTCAAAAAGAAACTTGGACATATGAAGGTATTTATTATTTACCAGATATGGTTAATTGGATATATAAAGATACAGCTAATGATCCTGTAAAGCGTTTAAGAGTCTACTTTAATGAAAATGGAACTTTATTCCGCCATGAAGCATTTAACTTCAACGTAGAAGAAAAATTTGTAGATTGGGGAGCTGCCTCACAACAACCTAGCAATAGCTCTAAAAAGATAGTTAGAGTTTTAAAAAATCGCCCACTCAATTAACCAACCTCAATCTAACGTATCCTTATGTCAAATTGAGGTTAACTAGACTTACTATAATGGTCCCAGGAAATACGAAAGACTCCACTCCATTCTACCACCACACTGCCCCTCACTAATTGCGATTTGAACATTTGTTGTGATGTGCCGCATTATCATTTGCAGGGCAAACTTTTCGTAATCAATTTTTTGTCCTTTAAAAAACGTCTGATGCGCTCAAGCCTTGCTTTCACTGTAGATTGCGTATTTAGTGCTTTTGAGAATGCATGGTGCTGTACATTCTTCTGATCGATCAGCCCAATCACCATACTTGCAAAAGTGTGGCAGCGCTCTTTGTGCCAATCCACGGTGTGTTATGGTGCCTATCAAGGATTTGAAGTTCATCTTTCTTATAATTTTAGAAGTATTATACGAAAAATAACCTCAAGTCCTTATCTACGCTAGTCCCAATCTTTTTAGTGGGTAGTGTGATTAATATTACTAAAATAATTACTGATGTAATTGATAAATATCTTGCAGAAATAATTACTGATGTAATTGATAAATATCTTGCAGAGCATCCATTAAGTAAAACTATTACTAAATCAATTAACGGTCTAGATAAACAATTTATTGTGCTTGACGAAAAAGCGATAAGGCAACTGGTTGCGCTTCCTAAAGCATAAATACAACCATACCTAATAAATCGGATGGTACTAACCTATTGTCCGGTTTATTTTTCATCCCCATTGACGCTACATCCATGGATTGTCTATGCTACAAGGCAATGATTCAAAAAGAGTTTTTAATGTTAATGAAAGGCAAAAAAGGCCTAATTATGGGTCTAGCAAACAGTAGCTCTCTGGCATGGGGCATTTCAAAAATGCTCAGTGAACAAGGGGCTGAACTAGCATTTACTTACCAGGGAGAGGCTTTGGAAAAGCGTGTACGCCCACTGGCCGAAAGCTTAGGCTCCAATTTTTTGGTTGAATGCGATGTTGGCCATGCCGGTAGCATAGAATCAACTTTCAAAGAAATTGAAAACAAATGGGGCACGATTGATTTTGTTGTGCACGCAATTGGCTTTTCTGACAAAAATGAATTGCAGGGCAGGTATTGCGATACATCACTTGCTAACTTTTTAAATACCATGCACATTTCATGCTTTTCTTTCACTCAAATCTGTAAAGAAGCCGCACGCCTTATGCCAAATGGTGGCTCATTGATTACCTTAACCTATTATGGTGCTGAAAAAGTTATGCCAAACTATAATGTCATGGGCGTGGCTAAGGCTGCACTTGAAGCTAGTGTACAATATTTAGCCGTAGATTTAGGGCCAAGCAATATTCGTGTTAACGGCTTATCAGCTGGACCAGTTAAAACCTTGGCAGCTAGTGGCATTGGTGATTTTCGCTACATTTTAAAGTGGAATCAATACAATTCACCACTTCGTCGTAATACCACTTTGGAAGATGTTGGTGGCACAGCGCTTTATTTGCTTAGTGAATTAGCGTCTGGCGTTACCGGTGAGGTTGTTCATGTAGATTCAGGCTATCACGTCGTCGGTATGAAGGCCGTTGACGCTCCAGATATTAGCGTTATCAAAGATTAACTATTTATTAATCTATATAGGGTATTTTGTGATTAAGAGAGTCTCTTCAGATATTGTTTCAAGGCATCGTTCTAAAGCCCTTAAAGATGCCAATGGCGAAGCTTTGTCTGCTACAAGGTTGGAGCCAAGGCGGGTGGCCCACCCGTCATTTGGGCGGGGGTGGGGGGCGGCCTCACCTATCACAAAAAAGTTAATAAATCATTAATAGAAAGTAGAAATTGATGATAAAATTCTACTTTATCAATAAAGCTGTTTTTAAAAATTTAGGAAAATAAAATGATACTTTCAGATAAGTGGATTCGCGATGCCGCACAAAATCATGGCATGATTGAACCTTTTGTTGAAAACCAAAAGCGTGAAGGCTTAATTTCCTATGGGTTATCATCTTATGGGTATGATGCGCGCTGTTCTCCTGAATTTAAAATTTTCACAAATGTTAATAACGCAATTGTTGATCCTAAAGATTTTTCGCCAAACAGCTTTGTTGATCGCGAAACCGATGTGTGCATTATTCCTCCAAATAGCTTCGCTTTAGCAAGAACCGTGGAATATTTTCGCATACCACGAGATGTCTTGGTAATTTGCTTAGGTAAATCAACCTATGCACGTTGCGGTATTATTGTAAATGTAACTCCATTAGAACCAGAATGGGAAGGGCACGTTACCTTGGAATTTTCAAATACAACGCCGCTTCCTGCAAAAATTTATGCTAACGAAGGGGTTTGCCAATTCTTATTCTTTAAAGGTGATCAGCCTTGTGAAGTTTCCTATAAAGACCGTGCTGGTAAATATATGAAGCAAACTGGCGTAACCTTACCGAGATTGTAATATGCCAACATTTTTAAAAGTTCAAGGTGGAACTCCTCTAGTTGGCCGTATTGCTATTAGCGGGGCTAAAAATTCAGCCCTACCATTAATGGTCGCATCTCTTTTAACTGATCAACCTCTTACCCTTACCAATGTGCCAGATTTGGCAGATATCCGAACAATCACTCAATTACTTGAAATTTTAGGGGTTGAAGCGAATGTTGATGATGATGTGCGCACATTGAATGCTGCAAATATTACATCGACCACCGCACCATATGATTTAGTAAAAACCATGCGAGCATCAGTATTAGTGCTTGGCCCATTAGTCGCACGTTATGGCAAAGCCCGGGTTTCATTACCAGGTGGCTGTGCCTTAGGTGCTCGTGCGGTTGATGTGCACCTAGAAGGCTTGCGCGCTATGGGCGCTGTTTGTGAACTAGATGAGGGCTACATTGTAGCAACGGCTCCCCATGGTTTATTGGGGGCTAGTTTTACCATGCGCGTAGTTTCAGTTGGCGCCACTGAAAATTTGATGATGGCAGCATCAATTGCCAAAGGCCAAACTATTCTACGTAACGTTGCCCGTGAACCTGAAATTATTGATTTGGCTAATTGCCTAAATGCCATGGGAGCAAAAGTTAGTGGGGCAGGGACCGATACCATTATTATTGATGGTGTCGATACTTTGCATAGCGCCACCCATAAAGTAATTCCTGATCGTTTAGAAACCGGTTCTTATGCAATCGCAGCGTTAATTACAGGTGGTGATTTAACTCTTACCAATACATCGCTTGATTATTTACCGATGGTACGTGAAACCCTAGAAAAAGCCGGGGCAGTTTTTGAAATGAATGCGGATGGTTTTCGTATTTATCGAAATGGGCCAATTTGCGGGGTTGACGTTATGACCGAACCCTACCCAGGGTTTGCTACCGACCTTCAAGCACCCTTTATGGCCCTAATGGGCATTTGTGAAGGTGCAGCCATGATTACCGAAACTATTTTTGAAAATCGTTTTATGCATGTGCCCGAATTAGCGCGCATGGGGGTCAATATACAAGTACATGGAGCATCTGCCATGGTTCGTGGTGTTAAGCACTTAAGCGGAGCACCGGTTATGGCAACTGATATTCGCGCTTCAATTGGCTTGGTAATTGCAGCTCTGGCTGCTAAAGGCGAAACCACAATTAGCAGGTTGTATCACCTTGATCGTGGATACGAACGTCTTGAAGAAAAACTGCAAAATTGTGGTGCAAAAGTAGAGAGGGTCAAGACTAGCTCCTAAAGCCTTGCTATATCAACTATGTTCCTTGAGCTTAACTATGCTCTAATTTGTCTGGATCTGCACCAAACTCATGCATTGTGGCTCGCATATGCTCCGATAATGGGGCCATTATCACCATTTTTCCACCATCAGGCAGTGGAAATGACAACTGATAAGCATGTAAATGCAAACTTAGCCCTTTTTCAGTCGCACCGTATTTATAATCCCCAACAATCGGCCAACCAGATGCACTTAAGTGCACACGAATTTGGTGTGTTCTGCCACTGCGCGGCCAACAATCAACCACACAAAAATAACTACCCAGTTTTTTGCGTAACATGTATTGGGTTTCAGCAGGTTTAGCGTGCGGCCCATCGACTACCATTTTTTCCTTATTGCCAACCATTTCCTTGCCAATTGGCAAAGTTATTGTGCCCTGGGCCGGGCGCACATTACCTTCAACAATAGCTCGGTAAGTTTTTTGCACCCCATGGTCGCTAAATAGATTCGTTAAATACTGGGCCATTGGCACAGTTTTTGCCATAACTAGCACCCCACTGGTATCTTTATCAATACGGTGAACTAATCGTACCTCAGGGTTGTAAGCTTTCATAATTGCATCAATATGTCGTTTTGTTCCAGTTCCACCTTGTACCGCAAGACCTTGGGGCTTATTAAGGGCAATCATTTGGTCATCTTCCCAAATTATAATTGATTCAATCCATGCTAAATCTTTGTCTGTAACATCAATTTCACGCTTAATATGGCCAGTTGAATTGGTTGCATAAAGCGCTAAATCAACCAAAATACGTACCTGCTCTTCGGTATTCACCCTGGTACTACTCTTGGCTGGCTTATCATCAACCAATATTTTTTTACCGCGTAGTAGTTTTTCCAATGCCCCCTGGGTTAGCCCTGGATACAAACGACGTACAAACCTGTCAAGACGAGTTGGGTTATTCGGTGGAGTATAATCTGACATTTTAATCAACTTTCAATTACTTTGCTTTAACGTGCACAAGATTGTGCCAATTTGTTGTATATTCTGGGGTTTTGTTGCCACGTTTGTTCATCCAATCAACACTTTCACCGCATGCCAATGGCCGTACTGTGCTGAGACCAAATCGCTTATTCAAGCTATCCATTACCTTATCAATATCTTTTTTGAGAGATGTTTTTTGCTCAAACATTAACTGTGCTTGGGGTATGGTAGCATCGCGCAAATCAAGTGCCATAATGCCAATTTTGCTATAGTTTAGCTTTGGGTCAAAAAACTCTTCTACAGCATTTTGCGCATATTTAATAATAGTTGCAGTATTGTTAGTCGGTTCATCTAAAACGATAGTACGTTGGTGCAAAACTGTGTCAGCAACATCAAACTTAGTGTTGCATCCATAAACCCATAAGGTTTTAGTTTTTTGTAAATTTTCACGTAGCTTATAGGCCAATCTAAACCCATAGCGCGCAATCGCCTGTTTTAAAATATCTTTGTCGCTAACTGGGCTAGAAAAACTGCGGGTAATTTGAATTGATTTTTTTAAATCTTGAATTAAGGTTAATGGCAAGCACGACCTGCCATTAAGTTCATAGACAATACGTTCTACAATAATGCTGTATTGTTTGCGAATTGATTTAGGGTCAGCTGTCAATAAATCA
Source organism: Alphaproteobacteria bacterium (assembly GCA_947499175.1). Lineage (GTDB taxonomy): Bacteria > Pseudomonadota > Alphaproteobacteria > Paracaedibacterales > CAITNM01 > CAITNM01. Next base: position 1,113 of record CANMNU010000053.1, on the reverse strand, counting down.
TATGCCGTGTAATTTCCCTGTTGGCGCATGTTCTTGTTAATTTTTGCACCAATTCCCCAAATTTTACCAACTGGCATAGCTTTTAAAACATCAAAATATTTAGATGAACCATCAAGGTAACAACAACTACCACTAGATTTTGCCTGTACACTAGCTAATTTTGCTAAGGTCTTTGTTGTACCAAAACCAATTGATGTCACAATTCCAACACATTTCATTAGGTATTTTTTCAAACGTTCTCCCTCAGCTATCCAGTTGATTGTATCGTCATATTCTAAAAATGCTTCATCGACTGAATAGACCTCAACCTTTTCGCATTCTTGCTGTAAAATGTTCATAATACGGCGGCTCATATCCCCGTATAACTCAAAATTGCATGATAATACTTCCACATTGTAGGCTTTAACTAAATGGCGAATTTCAAACAAGGGAGCTCCCATAGGAATACCTAAGAGTTTAGCTTCATCAGAACGTGAAATAGCACAACCATCATTGCTAGAAAGTACAATAATAGGCTTATTTTCAAGCTCAGGACGAAATACCCGCTCGCAAGAAACAAAAAAATTATCGCAATCAATCAAAGCGAACATGAGGTACTCCCGGTAGTCTTGTTAAGAATATAAAACCATACCGGTTTAGCGTCTATAAAAAAGGTGTATTATTTAAGTGGTCTAAGCATTCTTAATTTTTTCTACCCTAGGTACTCTTCGCCCCATATTCTTAGGTGCTTATAATCCTATTACAGTTAAGCCCAGTGGCACGCATAGATAACCGTCTTTGCGAGCTCCAAAGGAGCGTGGCAATCTAGTAACATTAATCAATATTGGGTATTAACTGAATCAACTATGTTGTTCTAGTTTTTTAAGCCAGTGTAACCTCACTACTAGCTTACTCTCCATACCTATTACAGATTATGCCCCACCCTTATTTGGGTGGGTTTAGTATACTTCAAAAAGTGTTAATATTTGGTTAACCATAATATTTAGTTATATATTTTTTGTTTAAAATTGCTTTGCATAATTTTTGTAGTTGCACGCTTATTCCTTAAAAAAATAATTTCACAAAAAACTGATGGGCATTTTCAGTTCTATGATTTAATCAATTTATGATTAA
>CANMNU010000052.1 GCA_947499175.1 Alphaproteobacteria bacterium | reverse complement strand
TCACTTTAAGTACTTTTCTGCGCATATCAATAGAGTAAGTCATCGGCTTAATTAAAATTTAAAAATAATTACTAAAATTATAAGCTATTTATTTGTTAATGGCTATAATAAGAAATAGACTTGCCGAACCATGTGCAAAATATTGTTTAGGAGCGCAATTTCGCGTGAAAATTTAAGATTTTTTAACAGATAAAAAGGTGCTTTTTATGCTCTAAATGGCAAAATGTCTATGAATATGGAGAATATTAATTAAATAACTAAATCTTTGATTACTTGTTTGTTGTTTTCAAAGGGTCTAAATAGGAGTCATCAGATTAATGTATATATGTCATGAGGTAGGTATGGGTATTTTTGCGTCTTTAAACCGATCACAAAAAGAATCTATTGGATTACTCCAGATCGGTACATTCCTAGAATACTTCGATCTTATGCTGTATGTTCATATGCAAGTTTTGCTCAATGAGTTATTTTTTCCCAAAACTGACCTTAAAACTGCCGCCCTCCTATCTGCTCTTGCTTTTTCATCCACCTACTTATTACGCCCAATTGGAGCATTAATATTTGGTTATATTGGAGATAATGTTGGGAGAAAGGCAACTGTGGTGATTACGACTATAATGATGTCTGTGTCATGTGTTATCATGGCTAACCTGCCAACTTATGCACAGGTAGGAATATCAGCCGCCTGGATAGTAACTATCTGTCGCATCGTTCAGGGATTATCATCTATGGGCGAGATTGTAGGTGCGGAAATTTATTTGACGGAAACGATTAAAGTTCCAGCTAGGTACCCTGTTGTTGGATTAATGGGGTGTGCTGCTGCTGTAGGGTCTTTTTTTGCCTTATTTATAGCTTCCTTAGCAACAACTTCTGGATTCAATTGGCGAGTTGCATTTTGGATAGGTGCATGTGTTGCTGTTGTTGGTTCTATTGCTCGCACACGTCTTAGAGAAACACCGGAATTTGTTGACGCACAAAGGCTCAGAAAGAAAGCTAGAGATGGCATGATTGGAAAAATCCCTAAATCTTGTGCTTCTAAGAAAAAGGTTGACAAAAAAACAATTATTGCTTGTTTTTTAATTCAAAGTGGGTTCCCGATTTCTTTTTTCTTTGCATATATTTACTGTGGAGACATTCTAAAAAACCGTTTTTGTTACACAGCAGAACAGGTTATTCATAATAATCTGAGTGTTGCAATTATGGAGTTGTTTGGATTTTTGGTATGCGTGTTTATGAGTTGCAGAATTCACCCATTGAATATATTAAAAGCCAAGGCCTTTATTCTATTTCCCATTGTTTTATTATTGCCGTCTATTCTTAGTGCCATAAACAATCCGGCGTATTTGCTTTTAGTACAATTAATTTGCATGTTTCTGTCTTTGACAGACATACCAGCTTCAGCTGTTTACTATAAATATTTTCCTACATTAAAAAGATTTACTTATACTGTATTTATATTTGCATTGTCTCGCGCCGTTATGTATACGATTACATCATTTCTGTTAATTTATTTAACAAATAAGTTTGGATATTGGGGGCTTCAGTTTGTTATGTTTCCTGTTATTTTTGGCTTTCTTTGGGGAGTTTATTACTTTGAAAAACTAGAAAATGAGAATGAGAATGAGAATAAAAATCAATATCAACAACAAATAGACACACCACTTTCAACTAAAACTGATTAAATTAAACTGGCCGGATGAAATCATGATTGTCAGTTGTTTTCGCTTGGATTATCAATAAATTTCACTCTCCAAGATCACGGAATAATTTTATGAAGTATTGCATAGCATTAATTGGCATTTTTTTTAGTTTCATGAACTCAATGGATCAAGCTTAAGTCCATGTGTTCTCGCATGATTACTAGTTGATTGAAAGGTAAGAATACTATGTTATGTCGCTCAACGTTTTCTTACATTTCTTCACCTGAAACACCAGAAAAATTAGCACATTTGCTCTCTCAACAATTACAATCTAGAATACGGAAATGAGTTTTTGTAACCACTATAATTCCTTAATAGGTTTGGCTTTAATTGATCGAAAAATTTTAGAAACTATTGTTTTTTAAAAACCGGGAACTAGAAATGGGCATATTTGCTACCACAAACGCTACCCCAGAGGTAAATTCGATTTTCTAAATTTCTTAAAACCATTACTGAGACTGGTGCCGGTTGCAAGATTCGAACTCACAACCTACTGATTACAAATTTGGAATTCTGGTGCTTTCTCCTGATTGATTAACCTTAACAAACCTTTACACAGCAATGGCTTTAACCTACTGTTAGCTTAATGGTGTTACACCAAAATATGCTGAATTTCACCTAATTTGTAACCCCGGATGAACCGTATAAGCTATAGTATAAATATGTCAGAGAATAAAATCAATTTTACTAAAGCAACTTTGGATACACTATCCTTACATGCCAGCGGTCAACGACAAGCTTATCATGATAAAAAGACGAATGGTCTACAGATTCGCGTTACTAGTACCGGTGTTAAAACATTTTGTGTTTTTAAGCGCATCAAAAATAGCAACCCAGAACGTGTAACCCTGGGACGTTACCCTGACATGTCTATTGAACAAGCTAGAAAAGAAGCAGCGCGTATCAATGCGTTGATTGTTGAAGGCATTAATCCAAATTCTGATGCTCGCGCGCTAAAAACTGAAACAACACTGCAAGAGCTATTTGAACAATTTCTAAAACATCGACGCAACAAAAGAGGCTCATACTTATCTGAAAGAACTAAAAGCACTTACCAATATGACTTCAACCTATATCTGGCAAAATGGGGTAATCGGCAATTGTCCCAATTTAAAGATACTGATTTTGGTAAGCTGCATACACAGATAGGCGCTGATCACCCTACTACAGCAAATCGGGTTGTTGCTATGGCATCTAGCTTGTTTGGGCATGCTACGGAGTGCCGATTATTCAGAGGAACTAACCCAGCGCACGGCATCAAAAAATTTCATGAAAATAAGCGTGATCGTTTTTTACAGTCCGATGAATTACCAGCATTTTTTCAGGCGTTAGCCCAAGAATCAAACGAAACCATTCGAGATTACTTTCTTGTTTCCTTACTGACTGGAGCACGGCGCTCTAATGTTCAAGCAATGCAATGGTCAGGGATTCATTTAGATCGTGGAGAATGGCGCATACCTGTTACTAAAAACGGTGATTCACAAACGGTAACTCTTTCACCTGAAGCTGTTGAGATTTTGCGAGCAAGGCAGGGCTGTAATTCTGAGTGGGTTTTTCCAGGATCTGGAACTACCGGACATCTTGTTGAGCCAAAAAAAGCCTGGAAGCGTGTACTAGAAAGGGCTGGTATTGCTAACTTAAGAATTTACGATCTGAGGCGGACACTTGGTAGCTGGCAAGCAAAAACCGGTACATCATTGGTGATAGTTGGTAAATCGTTAAACCATAAATCACCAAGCACTACAGCAATTTATGCACGTTTGGATTTAGATCCTGTGCGTGAGTCAGTTGATCGAGCAACCAGCGCTATGTTGGTAGCCGCAGGATTAAAAGCAGACGTTATGTAATTTAAACAAAAACGGTAAGAGATTTTTTACAATCTCAAATTAACGTAAGTACTGTATTCCAGATGGGCTACTATTACTTGGCTTTGATCTGAATTTACAAGCAGTTCAAGACCTTAGTAATTAACGCATAGTTCCCATAATCACGCACAAGACAACTTTGATACGGCCACCTCTATCACGACGATAATATTTCAGGAAGCCTTATTTGGCAAAAAGGTCGTTAATGACCACCTCACCGATCACTAAATTTTTGCTATGTTCATTTTTATAGACCCCTTCCGGAGTTAGCATTGTTAAAAAAATAGTTTTGCGAGTTTTACTTACCATTTTATAAATTACAATTTTTTGTCGTAATTCGTTTGCATAGCTTTTGGAGATCTTAAATGGGCCTTGCTGAAATTTTATTTCGCACAAATTTATAATTCCATCAGCTCTATCTATGAGCAAATCAATTTGACAGCCTTTTTGTTCTTGATTATTTCCTGGATTATATCTCCAACTACCAATTTCAGAAGAAATAGCGTTAATCCCAAGCGCATATTTAATTTGCTCAATATGTTTAATACAAATAGATTCAAATGCATACCCTGCCCATGATTTCCATGATTGCGAGGCCATTTTACTTTCCCAATATGATTCATTCTTAATGGATAAACGAAGGCGCTTAGAAACTGGTTCGATCCACTTTAAGTAAAACAACACATACTCATCATTAATTTTAAAAACTGTTCCTTTGTTCAAGTAACCGTACGGTGTAAAATTAACAATAAATCCAGCTTCCTCTAACTCATCCAAACGTTTTTTAAACATTCCACCAGATGAAGACAACTTTGATTTTTTTAAAATATCTTCACGTGAAAGGCCTTGTTTAACGCTTGCTAATATACGAATGATCTCATTGTGAGTTTCTGAATTATCAAAAAGAGAGGAAAACAGAATAGTAAATTCATTAAATAAAAATCCATCTTTTTGAAAGCAGAGCTTATTAATAATTTGTGGAACTGATAATTCTTTAGGGATTTGATTGAGATAATGCGGAATGCCTCCAATACTCATGTAGAGTTCAGCGATTTGCTCTTTTGTGAAATAAATCCCCTTTTTTATTAAATATTCTTCTGTTTCATGTAGAGTGAATGGTCTAATAGGAAAACTTGCGGTTAGGCGATTGTGAAGCCCTCCTTTTGCGTAAACTAAATTATCAAGCATCCAAGAAGCTGCTGAACCGCACACAATAAGTTTAAGATTTTTTCTAGAAGACAATTTGGTATTCCAATAATAATCTAAAGCTTGAATGAATCCTGATTTTGGCGTTGCAAACCAAGGAATCTCATCGATAAAAATGACTTTTTTAATATTTTGCCCAATGGTATCAATAGCACGCTCTAATAACTGAAAAGCCTCGAGCCAATCTTTTGGCACTTGCAGCGGTAAGTTATTATAAAAAACTGTGGCTATATTTTCTGTAAACAGCTTAAGCTGTTGGTGTAAAGCCCCGTCTTTTAATCCTGTTACTTCAAAATAGCTGCATGTACTCTTTTTAAAAAAATTTCGAATAAGGTAAGTTTTTCCAACCCGACGCCTGCCATAAATAGCTACAAAGTCAGCCGTAGTTCGATCATATATTTCTTTAAGGCGAGCAATCTCCTCTTTTCTACCAATAAAAATATCTGTCATTTTAGACTTTCCGCTAAGTATGCTCTAACTATAATTAGCGAAATCTATGTTGTATAGAGATATTTTGCCCCATTAACCACTTACCAAAGTTGCGTATGCTCAAGTCTATTACCTCCCCAACTCCGTCATCATTAAGCACACGGGCGTTGCCATCAACCGCTGACGTTTGAAATAGTTCCATAAAAGCTGTGGCACAAATTTTCCTTGATTGATTTAAGAAAATTAATCAAAATTACCATTATACTATCAAACTTGATATATATTGATCTATTATTCAGCTAAATCTGCTGAATAGTTATCTCTATATATTTATTGCCCGTGATAGTGTGTCAAAAAATTGCAATAAAACAGTAAACAACTAAAAATGGAAGTAGAGGATTATTTTTATGGCTAATGTTCAATCACCACCTGGATTATTAAATTTCTATGAAGTTTTGAATGCAATAGGCATTCATAAACTGAATAAAGAAATTAATGCAAGAGGATCCAGTACTGAAAATCAGTCGAAACTAAAAAATCCTGAAGATGACTACCGAATGAAATACACACTATATGACGCTGATAACCTAAGCGAATTGGAAGAAAAACTCAAAAAAGCAAATTTCTCACAGAAATAAGCATGTATATTATTGAGGTAACGGTTGATAGGGAAGGACACAATCGGCTGTTAAAAATCAATAAGAAAAAAGGTATGAACTTTGAACCAAACCTAGATTTTATCGATACATTTAAAGTGATGCATAGCTTACGACAGCTGTTATCTGAAAAATATCTAGAAGCATATGTTCAACATGATTACGCTTACCGCAAAATGTCACCAGGATTTTGGCATTACGACAAAAATTGGTACCGGTTGCTAGCTGATGGCAGATTATGCGACGGCAGCCCAACTGCAGGGGATACTGTGGGGAGCGTGTATTTTAAAAAAGAAGATGTGGAACGTTGCCTGTCTATTAATATCGATGAACAACCTAGCAAGCCTTATAATTCCCAGCCTTTTTTGCTTGGTAATTCATCACCTTTAATTAATCTCGACATTTACACTACCCCTTGGTTGCAAGTGTTATCAGCTGTTTATGATGAGTACGGAAAAGATGGATTAGCCAAAGTTCCAAAGGAATACCTTTGTTTTTAGATTATGAAATAATATTTTCTGCAAACCCAGATGATTCTGATACTAAAAGCATTAAACATTTAGCTGCCCTTGCTGATATTCAATATGATCGGCTAAGGAAATGTGAAGCCAAACGTTTAGGGATAAGTGTCGCAACCCTAGACAAAGAGGTGGAAAAATTTCGCCCTCAAAATGTTAATGACAAGAATGAAAAATCTGATGATGTTTTTCCAATCATTGAACTCTGGACGGAATCAGTTAAGGCAGAAGAACTTTTGCAAGAACTGTCTTCTACATTCAAACGGTTTGCGATTTTACCAGAACACAGCGATACAGTCTTAGCCCTATGGGTAATCTTTACATGGCTAATTGATTCTGTAGGTGTATCACCGATTCTAGCGATTTCCTCACCTGAAAAAAGATGCGGCAAAACCACCGTTATTTCCATCCTTGGAAATCTGGTGTGTAAACCTATCTTAGCCTCCAACATTTCAGCTGCAGCTTTATTTCGCACCGTAGAATTGTGGAAGCCAACTATTATCATTGATGAAGCGGATACTTTCATTAGGGATTCTGATGAATTACGCGGCATTATTAATTCAGGACATACTCGTCATACAGCTTACGTTATTCGAACTTACAGGAGACGATCATACACCGAAGCGATTCAGTACCTGGGGAGCAAAAGCTATTGCTATTATTGGTAGCCTTCCCGATACTTTGCATGATCGCTCTATTGTCATCCAGTTAAGAAGAAAGCTAAGCATTGAGAAAACTGCAAAATTAAGGCACGCAGACCCCAATATTTTTAAGGACTTACAGCGTAAGTTATTAAGGTTTTCGAATGATAGTGCCAAAGCAATTGCAAATTCACGACCCAATTTTCCTGAAAATATTAGCATTTCTGACAGAGCGCTAGATAATTGGGAACCATTATTGGCAATTGCCAAGCTTGCAGGTCATACCTGGATAGAAAAAGTGTATCAAGCTGCTGCAAATTTGTCAGAAAGTGACAAAGAAACTTTACCAATTGGCACGGAATTGCTGAAAGACATTGAAAAAATCTTTGCAGATAAATCAATTATTAAAATTCACACAGTTAATCAGATCAACTGCCTTTGTGAAGATGAAGAAAGCCCATGGTCAATCTATAATTTTCGCGGCCAAGATAAAAAAATCACTCCACGTCAATTAGTCAAGCTGCTGTCACCTTACCAAATAAGTACGAAAAATATAGAAATTGGTGGTGGGCAAAAAAAGGATTTGAAAAGCTGCAATTTGAAGAAGTATGGGAACGTTACAATAATAGTTTTTCTTTTACAGCCTCTGAAAATGCCGTCCGTGCCGTCCAGCCGTCCAGAAAACATGAGGAAAACTGCGGAGGTGGACGGATGGACGGCAAAATATGGAGGGTAATCAAGAAAAAATAAAATATGAATAAAAAAAAACCACTTAACTCAGTGGTCATTTTAATGGTCTACCACCCTGGGCCCACATCCAAGCCGATAGACTAATGTGGTAATCATAAAGATGCTCCGGTGGCTCTTTACCATTAGTTGTTGCAAATGACTTTGCAAGGCGAATTTGGGTTGGCGTAGCTTTCCTACCATAACGTTCTGGTATTTTGGGTGGAGTATTTGGCCGGCACTCTTTAGCAATATTTTTGATAAAAAGTTCATGGTCTGATGGCACCCAAACTCTTACTTGAACAAGTCCTTGTTGTTGCTTTTTATCACGATAATTTTGCATTCTTGCTGTCATGAAATAACGCCGTAGGCAACGAAGTGCTATAGAAAAGTGTAACGCATTTTTCTATAGCGCATAAATGCGCATTTAGCAAAATCGCAAAATGACACTTGATGATTGGCTTATTCTGCAGAATTCATATTTTTAAATACTTCACATAATATTTGTTTTTTTGTTATTAATTTTATTTTTTTCTATTTTGTTTATTCATATAAAAAATTAATTAAATGTTTAGGTAAGGTAAGCTGCAATATACTGGGTTTCTAGACAATCTCGAATTTTCTCACTGCTTTACTGGACGCTTACATTATTTAAGATTTTATACTCATAATTAAAAATGCAAACACACACAGCCAATCAGACTGATCCTAGATGCAGCCCTTAGAACCCCAATTCTGGATTAGAAGTGAGTATTTGCGAGAGTTAGAAGGCAGTTTTAGCTAAGATTAGCTATTGATTTAATAAACGGCCTTCCATGAAGAAAGATATCACAGACTTATTTGTTTTGCTGGATGATTTTTGCGCAGAAT
>CANMNU010000051.1 GCA_947499175.1 Alphaproteobacteria bacterium | reverse complement strand
AGAGTGAAACCACCTGCGCAAGTGGTCGAGGCATTTAATGATATGCAGGCGTCATTGGTAGATGCTGATCGCCTAGGTAACGAAGCACAAAGCTATAGTAATGACATTTTGCCAAAGGCACGTGGTCAAGCTGAGAGCATTTTACGTGGTGCTGAAGCTTATGCAGCAGAAGTTGTAGCTAAGGCTGAAGGTGAAGCATCTAGGTTTAATCAGGTCCAATTGGCAAATCGTAAAAATCCAAAGGTTACTCGTATTCGCATGCACAGAGAAGTTATGGATGAATTAATGAAACGAGGGGTTGTCACTATTGTTGACAAAGACTTGGCAAAGTCTCTACAAAACTACAATATGCTGACTCCAGCTCCACTATTACACAAGAAAGAGGTTGCGTAAATGTTTCGACATATTCCAATTTGGATGCGCTTTTTACCGGTAGTACTTCTAGTATTGCTAAGTGATGCATTATTTATAGTTAACCAAACTACACAAGCAATTGTTCTTAGGTTAGGTGAATATCGCCGTATTCATAACGATCCTGGTTTGAAAATAAAAATTCCATTTATTGAGGAGGTTTTATTTTATGAAACTAGAATTTTAGATTATGACTTGCCATCAATTTCTGTAACGACTCAAGATCAAAAATTTTTGGAGGTAAACACTTATACACGCTATAAAATTTCTGATCCTTTAAGATTCTTTCAGTCTGTAAAGCCTGCCTCAGAAATCGGTGCACGTGGTCGTTTAGAGGCTATCATAAGTAGCTCAGTGCGAAACGTACTTGGTAAGGTTGAGTTACGTACGATGCTTCGCAAAGAGCGCTCTGATAATATGCACCAAATTTTAGAAGAAGTTAGGACTGTTGCTGAACCTTTGGGTATTACTATTGTAGATGTACGAATTATCCGTACAGAATTACCAGCAGAAAACCGCAATGCAGTGTTTGCAAGAATGAATTCTGAATTGGTACGTTTTGCTAAGGAAAATCGTGCAAAAGGTGAGGAGTCAGCTATTGGAATACGTGCTACGGCTGATAAGGAAAAAACTATTATTTTAGCTGAAGCTAATAAACAATCAGAAAATATTCGCGGTAGTGGTGATTCTAAGGCAATTGAAATTGCAGCGGAATCATTTGGAGTTGACCCTGATTTTTATGAATTTTATAGAACCTTGGAATCATATAGAAGCAGTATTAAGTCAGGATCTTCATTTTTGCTTTCAACAGATAATGGTTATACAAAATTCTTAACGGAATCTTTACTAAAATAGGGAATACTAATTTTAGTTAAAGTTTAAGATAATTTTTACAATCAGGTGACTTATGCGTTTTCTAGTATTATTGATTTCATCATTCAGCTTCATGTTAGTGGCAGAAAAAGTAGTAGGTAATGAGGCTCCAGTATCTCACTCTACTTTGGATGTTAGTAAAGGTTTTTCAAGTGTAGTAGATAAGGTCTTACCAGCTGTTGTTAGTGTACAAGCAACACAGGTTATAGAAGCGCGTGCTGATGGTGTTATGTCTATGCCAGGCGGCGTTCCCCCGCATGGGCGTTTAGGTGCAGGAAATCCTTTGGAAGAGTTATTCCGTGAGTTTATGGGACAGATGGAACGTCCACGTAAAACTCAAGCTGTGGGAGCTGGCTTCATTGTGCATTGTGATGGAAAAATAGCTTATGTTGTTACGAACCACCATGTCGTTTCTGAGGCCAAAACTTTAAACGTGGTTCTAGAGGATAAAACAGAAATACCTGGAACCTTGTTGGCATCTGATGCTCGTAACGACGTTGCTGTAATTAAGTTGGATTTAAGCAGCCTACCCGCTGACAAGCGTAAATTACCAACAGTTAATTGGGCTAATTCTGAAGAAGCTAAGACTGGGGATTGGGTAATTGCAATTGGTAACCCATTTAACTTTGGCAATACGGTGACTGTTGGTGTAGTTTCACACAAGGGTCGATATGTGCCATCAGGTATGCAGCAAGATTTTGAGTTTATTCAACATAGCGCACAAATTAACGTTGGTAGTTCTGGTGGGGCTTTGTTTAATACTAAAGGTGAAGTGGTCGGTATTAACAATGCAATTATAACTAATACTGGTGGAAATATTGGTATTGGTTTTGCGATTCCTGCAAATATTGCGCGTCAAACGGTTGATCAACTAGTTAAATATGGCAAAACTCGCCGTGGGCAGTTGGGGATTCGTATTCAAGCCTTTGATAAAAATATGGCTGAAAGTCAGGGAATGGAAGATACAGGTGTAATTGTTGGTAGTGTGATTGAAAAAGGTCCTGCTGATGGCAAATTAGAGATAGGTGATATAATTTTAGCCTATGAAGGTAAGCAAGTTGCAGAATCGCATATTTTATCACGTTTGGTGGCTGAAACTGAAATTGGCAAAACTATTACCTTAAAGGTCTGGCGTAAAGGTAAGGTAATTGAGGTGAAAATTAAAGTTGATGAAATGCCTGATGCCAAAAAAGATGATGCTAGTGCCAATAATAATTCGGGTAAAAAATCAAGCAACGTAGTAATTGCTGGTATTGAAATTGCGGAAATTCCTGCAGAAATTAAAGAACGTCTTAAACAAAATAACAAAGAAATACGTGGAGTTATTGTTGTAAATATTGACCAAAATATCTTGTCAAATGATCAAGTTTTACTATTGCCTGGCGATATTATTGAAGAAGCAAATAATAAGGCTCTTAATCTACCAAGTGATTTTGAAGCTATTGTTAATAAAGCAAAAAAAGAGAAGCGTAAAAATATTTTGTTACTAATTTCACGGGAAGGTAAGCCGTCCTATTTGCCATTGCGTATTGATAATTCTGAAGATGAGGTCAAAAAGCCAGAAGAGAAGCCAGAACATAAGGAAGAAGTTATCGAATCTAAGCCTGAAGAAGTTAGTGCTGAAGATGGATCCGAGCATAAGGTAGAGGAAAAAACAGTTGACCATAAATCAACAGAACCTTTACACCACGAAGAGCATGAATATGTGCAAGATGCTGATAAACAGCCACCTGTAGACCAAGGGGTTGCCAAGCATAGTGAAGATAGGCTAAAAAAGAAGCAGCAAGAGTCTTTAATATCACAGATAATTGACAAAGTTAAGTCATTGTTTGGGAAGGATTGATGTTTATTCAAACTGAAGAAACTCCAAACCCACAAACACTAAAGTTCCTGCCTGAAAAATTGGTGTTGGATAGTGCAAGCGGGGTCCGTTCTTTAGAATTTAAAAAGAACCAGGATGCTTCAAATTGTCCTTTAGCAAAGAGTTTATTGTTTGTAGAAGGCATAGAAGGGGTGTTTTTTAGTAGTGATTATATAGCAATCACTAAGCATGAAAATTTTGACTGGTATTCCTTAAAGCCAGCAATTCTTGGTTTGCTAATGGAGCATTTCATTAATGGATTGCCACTTTATAATGGTAATGTTGCTGCTGAAAGCGAAGAGTTAGACCCAATTGTTAAGCAGATTCGAGAAATTATAGATACCCGCGTTAGGCCATCCGTTGCTATGGATGGTGGGGATATAACATTTGAATCATTTCAAGATGGTATTGTTTATTTAAAGCTGCAAGGTGCTTGTAGTGGTTGCCCAAGTTCATCGGCGACTTTAAAATCTGGCATTGAAAATATGCTTAAATATTATGTTCCAGAAGTTCAGGAAGTGCGTCAATATGACTAATTTTTTAAAAAAATACTTTTTTAGCGTTTTTATTGTATTCGTTACACAAATAGTTCATGCATCTGAGCCACAAGCTGTTTCTATAAATAAGAATGCAGTGTTTAATAAAAAAGATTGCATGATTCTAATTAGACAACAAGAACAACAATATAAAATTCCAGCAGGTTTATTGGCTGCTATTGCCAAAGTTGAATCAGGTTTTGGTCCATATGCGGTAAATTCTAATGGTAAGTCCAAACAATTTAAGAACTTACAGGATGCTAAGTTTTATGTGACTGGATTGCGTAACCAAGGGATAATTGATATTAATATTGGTGCATTACAAATTAATTATGCATACCATAAAACTAGATTCAGTAACGCTGCGGCTATACTAGATCCTTATCAAAATATTTCTTATGCAGCTAAATATCTAGCTTCTTTGCGCAAAACTTATGGTTCGTGGGTGAAGGCTGTTAAATTTTACCATTCTCCTGTTTCTAAGTACCAAGATATTTATATAAGTAAGGTTATGTGTTCTTTGAAAGGCATTGACGTTAATACTTATCATGAAATAAATGAAAAAAAAGTAAGTCTAAAACCATCGCGTACAAATGTTAAATAAATTTGGTGGAAGTTTTCAATAATAAAACAGATAGTTTTGCTAAAATCCTTTGCGGCCGTACTCTTGCCTATCAGCAGCAGTTACAAATTTCGATAGATGTTCAAGAACATATAGCTAAAGGGCATAGTGCACCATGCCTTGCTGTTATACTGGTTGGTGATAACCCTGCAAGTAGCGTGTATGTTGCAGCTAAACAAAAAGCTTGTGCAAAAGTTGGCATTATATCAAATGTTTTGCGATTTTCACAAAATGTTAGTCAAGATGAGCTTATTCTTGAAATTTTAAGGCTAAATAAAGATTTCTATATTAATGGTGTTTTGATTCAGCTACCTTTGCCACAAGGTTTAGATTCTAATTCTTTACTAGAAGCGTTAGACCCTAAAAAAGATGTTGATGGCTTAACTCCCTATAATCTTGGTCGATTAGTTAGTAATCGCCAAAATTTTGTTCCATGTACTCCACTTGGTTGCATGGATTTAATTAACAGTATTTTTCCTGATGTTAGCGGTAAAAAGGCTGTTATTTTTGGTAGATCGCTATTGATTGGTAGGCCAATGGCTCTTTTGCTTGAACAAGCGAATGCCACAGTAACGATTGTACACTCAATGTCAAAGGATATTAAAGAATTTTCAAAAGCGGCGGATATTGCTGTTGCGGCAATTGGTAGACCAGGATTTATAACTGCAGATTATATAAAGCCTGGTGCCGTTGTGATTGATGTTGGCATAACCAGAGTTGAAGGGAAATTGTTGGGTGATGTCCATGATTCAGTGCGTGGTGTCGCTGGTTGGTTGACGCCCGTTCCTGGCGGAGTGGGGCCAATGACTATCACTAAACTTTTACATAACACGGTTAAGGCTGCGCAACTTATTTTTTCTTAACTTAACTTATAGTCTGGAGTGTCAAAGAACTCTGTAAAATTAAAAATACTGATATTCATACAGCGCATAACATATGGTTAAATTTTGCAATAGTTGCTGATAACACACACAAAAGCTATAGTGATGAACATTTTTTAAGGGAATTATGGAATTTAAGAGAGAAAATTAATAGATTTTTAACTATTTGCTTTCTAACCTATTAGTAGACACACACCAAAGAACAAGATAATGCGAGTTAACATTTTAGATAAAGAACGCCAAGTAAGGCTTGAACTAACAGCAGCCTATCATTTAGCTGGCAAATTTGGTTGGACGGATCTAATTTATACTCATTTTTCAGCGCGTATTCCAGGCCAAGATGGGTGTTTTTTGATTAATCCATTTGGATTGCATTTTCATGAAGTTACCCCGGATAATTTGATTAAGGTTGATTACAATGGGAGGATTTTAAGTGATACGTCTTATGAAATTAATCCAGCTGGTTCAGTTGTCCATGGGGCAATTCACTCAGCCAGGCCTGAATTAAATTGTGTCCTGCATTTACATTCGGCTAATGGTGTTGCTGTAAGTTCTATTCATGAAGGTCTTTTGCCAATTTCGCAGCATGCCCTACATTTATATGGTGATGTTGCGTACCATGATTATGAAGGTATCGCGATGCGCGAAGAAGAAAAAGTTACTATATTACGTGATTTTGGCAATAAAAAAGTCATGTTAATGCGAAACCATGGTACTTTGGCTGCTGGTACCACAATACCTGAAGCCTTTATGTTAATGTATATGCTTGAAAAAGCTGCAGAAATTCAAATTAAGACTTTATCGCAAGGATTGCCGATTTGTACTATTCCTGACGAAGTTTGTTCTCGTGCTTATGAGCAGGCGCTTTCTAAACGGGAAAAGCACCTTAAATTAGAATGGATGGCGTTGTTAAGGTTATTAGATACTCCATACGTAAGGCCACTTTTAAACGCAGCCTAAAAATAAAATTTGATGTTAATAAAAAATTAACTATTAGGTGTTAATGTATAATTATAAACATTTTTGTACTTTTAAATTAGTGGAGATTAATTATGAATAAACTAGTATTAACATTGGCAATTGGCGCGTTATTTTGTATGAATGGCGTATTTGCAGCTTCTGATGGTAAACCAAAGCCAACTGGCAAAGCGGGTGATGTTTTGGGTGTTAATGATAACAATAAAGATGTAGAAGATAAAGTAAAAAAGAATAAAGAACGGCTTGCGAAAAAGGAAGCTGAAGCTAAAGAAAAAGCAGCAAAAGCTGCTTCTGAAAAAAACACTTCAGCACCTATTAAAATGAATTAAGCTTAATTCAAAATTAACCCCAACAAATGTTGGGGTATTTTGGCATTAAGCTAATTTGCCTTTACGACTGATTTTAATGCGCTTAATAGTTTCAGGGGTTACTTTTACGAAATAGCGGTCAGTAGTTCGTAGATCAATTTCATTGACATTCTTGGCTGCAAGTCTTTGTTCCGTGAGTAATTGTTCTAAGATTTTAAGCCCTTGGTTTAGTGAGCTGTCGGAAAGTTTTACAAGAATACCGCCAATTAGGTAAATATTCCAACGGCGTTCGCGTACGCGAGATAGGGCTTGCAGGTTTTTTTGAAGAATTGGAAATTCTTTTAGCAAGGTTAGCAGGTCAGGTGATCTCTGTGGTGCACCTTCACCAACAAGTAGAGGTAAAACGCCATATTGGCGGTGATCTTTGGTTAAAATAGCTGTGCCGTCTTCATCGACCAGATAAAATTGGTTGTGGTGTTGCCAAATGGCAATTGGGTGGCGTTCTTCAATTTTGATTTGTATTAAATCAGGCAAGCGTCTGACTATAGTTGCTTGGCGAACCCATTCAAGTTTTTCTAGGCAAAACCTAGCTTGTTGTAGGTCTATTCCAAAAATAGCATCGCCACGATTAATTTTAACAGCTTTGATGAGATCTTGCTGTTGCGTATTAACCCGGCCTTGCACAACTACTTCTTGTACTTTGAACCCAATGGTTGTGAGTAGATTATGCATTTTAACTGTGGCATCATTATATAATTTTTTTGGGTATCCTTGGGCCCATAACAGTGTAATTAAAGCTATGACTAAAGCTGCTGCAAATAAGCGAATATGTCCGGCGTAAACCCTCATGGTACGGGCATTTTTCTTTTTATTGCTACTGCGCGTGTTTGTTTTTCGGGTAGCTGTTTTGATCGGCGTATTTGTTATTTTTGGAGTGATTGGCAAACGCTTGATTGGTGGTTTTTTTTTAAAGAATGAGCTTAGTCGCATTGTGCACAGTCAATCATTTGTCTTACAAGTTCATTGAATGAAATTCCTTGGCTTTTTGCGATTTGTGGTGCTAGGGATGTTGCTGTGAAACCAGGCTGGGTATTTAATTCTAAAACAAAAAAATTAGTTCCATCAAATAACATATCAATTCGTGCTAAGCCGCGGCAGTGGAATGCTTGGTAGGCACGTAGTGCTGTGGTTTTTGCGATGATAGTTTCAGCCTCACTAATTGGAGCAGGGCAAATGAACTTACTTTCACCTGCTGTATATTTTGCTTGATACGTGAAGAATTCAAAATTATTATTTGGGCAAATTTCAATGGTGCCAAGTGGGGTATCATTAAGAATAGCAACATGAATTTCACGGCATTTTAAATATTTTTGTACAATGCATTCGTTGCCAAATTGCCAATTTTTACTGATTTTTTCCCATTCTTTGTTTGTGTTGATAATGCTAACTCCAATACTTGAGCCTTCACTGATTGGTTTAATTACACATGGAAAATCTAATGGGCAAATAGGTGTATTTTTAATGTTAATTTTGAAGGTATCTGGAGTTAAAATGTCATTATTTTTAAAAATTTTAAAAGTTTGCCATTTGTCCATGGCTTGAGCGGATGCGCTAACCCCAGAATGTGTGTAAGGTATTTGCAATTTATCTAAAATTCCTTGGATAATCCCATCTTCCCCTAGCTGGCCGTGTAAACAATTAAAAACTACATCTGGCTGGAGAGTTTCTATGTTTTTAGTAAAATCATTAAGGTTGTTGGGGACGTCAATTTCAATAGTTTCATATCCAAGTTCTTTTATGGCTTTGATTGTGGCTTTTCCAGAATTAAGCGACACATTGCGTTCTTTTCCACAACCACCTAATAAGACAGCAACTTTTTTCATAATCAAACATTTCTTAAGATTGTGACCATAATACAAAAAAAAACTACAATAGAAAACTAATCTTTTATAATTTTTTTGTGTAATATTTTATTTTAAACAAAAAACTTAATGCACTGTATGTTGCTTTCATCTTTTTTCTTTTCATCCACCTTTCTTTTTCTCCTTCTCAGTTTTGTGATTTTCGTTAGATTCTCTCGTTTTAAAAGCTACCTGTGTTAATTTAGTAATTAACAAGCTCTTGCGAGCTGCCATGATACACCACTTAAGTAGCGTACACGGCTGCCAGTGAATGATGATATGTATTTATGAAATATTGACAG